>CAMYNC010000059.1 GCA_947259685.1 uncultured Desulfuromonadales bacterium
GAAGTCTGCGATCAGGCCACATGGCTTTCACTCCTTTTTTGCGACCCGACATTTTAGCATCTCCGGTTCACTCCGGCGGTTAGCTCATAATCCAAAGAAGCTGACAATCGAAGTATCAAAACAGTATTTTCAACTTCATAGTCGCACATAGTTGCCCACAGCTGCCTGTCGCGACCTGATCATGTCATGTCAGTGAATTGCCGCGCGGTCGCAGACCTTAGCCATGCCGTACGGTAGCCGTCCCGGCGCCAGAGCACGGGAAAGAAACTCTCATCCATCTCCAGGCTGCCCGCCTTCTTGTAGCGCCCGTAAATCGGCCCGACATTGTCGCGATCAAATTGCGCTTCGCTTGAGGCGCAATGGGCCACCAGTGAGCGCCGTGGGCCGGTGCCGGTGTTGGCGCGCGAGCCGTGCCAGGTACGCCCGTGATGCAGGACGCCAGAGCCGGCCGGCACTTCGATGGCAACGATATCGGGCTCGGCCCCGGCACGTTCAGCCGCCACCTGCATGTCCGCCAGCGGGTCATCAGGCGCATGAAACTGGGCGATCGGCGGTGACAGCGGCCACAGGTGCGAACCGCGGACATATTCGATTGTGCCCTGGTCGGCCCTGGTGTCGTCCAGTGTTATCCAGCAGGTCATCATTTCGTTGGGATCGATCCAGCCCTGATAGCTGTCGTCCTGATGAAACCCCAGTGCCTTTGCCTGCGGTGGCTTCCAGATGACATTGTCCTGGTTGATGCGCCCCCCCGGCCAGCCGCGCAATTGCGCGCACGCCGCGCCGATGTCCTGCCGCAGCACGATGCCGGCGACCGTGCGGTCGGCTTTCCAGCCGTTCTTTTGAGGCTGGCTGGATAGATCATGGGGCACCCTATTTTTCATCCGAATTGCCCTATTTAAAGGGATTTTTACAGGAACAGCTGCCCGGGGAAAATCTACAGCAATGGCAGCCGCAAGTATCAGGTTCATTACGTGCGGATGAACAACTCCACTCGATCGGGGTTCCGCGTAACAGCGCGATTACCAGAGGATTGCTCAGTGAGCAAAACTTTCATCCTTCCACCCGTATTGCTCGGCTTGTCGCCTGTCGCGAAGGTTGGCAGCTGTTTAACGATGGTGATTCGCTGCTCGGCATCTGGCCGCAGGTAGTTGTCGCGGTTCCGGCACCCCAGGCCCTGGTACTGCTCCGGGAACAGCAGACGCTGGCGCGACTGATCAGCTTGGCCAGAATGGAGCCTTGCTTGGTTGCTGCCATCCGAACCGAAACAGCATTGGATCAACTGGCCGATGTCTCGGTTTACAAACATCCGGTTATCCGCCGCATCGTCCACAACAGTGGCAAACCGAACCGGCAGAATGAAAATGTCTACCTGGTTCAGGCGACCAAGAGATGGTCGCAAGACTATCTCGAGGAGTCGGTGGAAAGCATCGGAAGTGAACTTCAACAGAATTTCAGGAAACTTGTTGGTGACGGAATTGGGAGTGAACTGCTCTTCGCCCACCGCTGGCGTTATGCGTTTACCGAGGTTGCGCTGGGGCAGTCCTGTTTGTGGGAAAGTAATTTAAAATTAGGCGTCTGTGGCGACTGGTGTCTCGGCCGCCGGGTTGAAGACGCCTGGCGAAGCGGAACCGATTTGGCTGTCAGGATGCTCAGATACTCTTAACCGAAAGTTGGCTCAATGCAAGTGAAGAAAAGTATAAATGCACCGATCGAGATGGTCTGGAAGATATTGACTGACACGCAGCTCTGGCCGGTTTGGGGCCCCTCTCTCAGCGCGATAAATTGTCCGCAACGCTACATCAGCGCTGGCACCAAAGGGCAGCTGAAAACCAGCATTGGCCCATGGCTGCCGTTTGTGATTACCCGTTTCGAAGCCCCACGCTACTGGAACTGGGCCGTTGCGGGGATTCCCGCGACCGGTCATCGCTTGAATGCGCTTGGCCCGGGGCGCTGTGAACTGATTTTCGAAATGCCGCTCGCCGTGTTTCCCTATGCACTCATTTGTCGCCGGGCGGCAAAGAGTATTGCCCGATTGGCGGAAGACAATGTCAGCTTTTGACCAATGGCCGAACCGAACTGAAACCACCGTCGACCGCGATGGTCTGACCGGTGATCCATTCTGCCTGATCGGAAAGCAGCCAGCAGATCAGTCCGGCGGCGTCATCACTGCGCCCATAGCGACCAAGAGGATATTGCGCGGCGAGCAGTTTTTCGGCTTTTTCACCGGCAAACAAACCTTCGGTTGCACCGCTTTTCATCAACGCCGGAGCGATGGCATTGATCCGGATCCCCTGAGCGGAATAGGTCGCGGCGACGGTGCGGACCAAACCTTCGATGCCTGCTTTGGCCGCCGCGATTGCCGCATGATTGCTAATGCCGATTTTTGCCGCGACCGAACTGACCAGCACCGCACGGCCGGCAGCTTTGTGAGCAAGCAATTGTTGAACGAAGCCCTGCAGGACGAAAAATGCGCTGTCCAAATTGTTTGCCAGGCAGTTGCGGTACTGTTCCGAGCTGGTGCGATGCAGCGGGCGGATCAAGACACTGCCGGCACAGTGCGCCAGCAGCGAAGCCGGTTCGGCAAAATTCTCGCTGATCGTCTGGAAAAGTTTTTCGACCTCTGCAGCAGAGGTCAGGTCGGCGACGATTTTCAGGGCGTCGCTCGGGGGAACTTCGGCCAGATTCTGCTCGTTACGGCCGGTCAGGACGAGGCGATAACCGGCTTCTGCCAGCCGCTGCGCAACGTTTCTGCCGAGGGTGCCGCTGCTGCCGGTGACCAGGGCGATATCAGACATCTTGTCCTCCAGGCTTTTCTCCTGCAGCTACGGCTTCGGCAGAAGAACGGCATCCCGCTAACGGCAGTGGCCTTCGAGGTTGAGGTTGTCGGCACCATCGCCCAGGTATTCTATTTCGGGCAGCTGGACCGGGTCGCAGACGTTGCCGGCAAAGTTGGCTTTGGCGTTACATTTTCCGCACTTGTATTCCGCCCGGCCGGAAAGGCAGGCGACCATGTCCTTTCGGCCTTCTACAGACAAGGTGCACAGGTGAACATGATGGCTTTCGATATCTTTGCAGAAGATTTCCGCGTCCTTCGTCATGATCAGCTCCTTTTCTATTATCATCTGTCTGCTAACCTTAGCACAGCGCCTGGCTTCGGCAACCGAATCGGGAAAACGATGACGTGTCGAGGTGGTGAAACTTGGCGTGGCAGAAAAGGAAACGGATGATGACTGATAAACGGCTGCAGCAGCAAAGAGCAAGCGCGGCGTTAAAGACTCTGTTCGTCGCTGACGCCCTGGCGATGCCTGTTCACTGGTACTACAACCCACAGGACATCGAAAAGGCCTTTCCCGGTGGGATCGCGATGCTGGAGGCGGCACCCGCTTATCACCCCTCGTCGATCATGTCGCTGCATTCCACCGCCAAAGGAGGCAGGGGTGGGCAAGCATCTGGTGGAGCGGGCCGGGAGATTGTCGGCGAGGTGATTCTGAAAGGTAAACGTCAATACTGGGGACAACCGAACCAGCACTATCACCAGCAGATGCAGGCCGGAGAGAATACCCTCAATGCCCAGTGTGCGCGGGTGTTGATGCGGGCCATGCGGACAAACGGCTGTCGCTACGCTAAAGACTGTTTTCTCGATGCCTATATCGCTTTTATGACCGCCGATCCGCCTCTGCACCCGGATACCTATGCCGAGTCCTACCACCGGGGATTTTTTGCCAACCTGGACGCTGGCAAAGCGAAGGATCAGTGTGGTGCCGTCACCCATGATAGCCCCTCGATCGGCGGACTGGTCAGCATCGCGCCGTTGGTGTTCGCCGAGCGGCTGCAGGGAACTCCCCTTCCTGAGGTTCAGCAGATTTGTCGGCAGCACCTGTTCCTGACCCATCCCGACGAAGAACTGGCAGCTGTCTGTGCGGCCTATGTCAAGCTTCTGGATGGCTTGCTGTTTCGCACCGAGCAGGACTCTGCTGAAACGCTCCTTGCCCGGGTGGCCAAAAACAGCATCGGGCTGGATCTGCCCGCGCTGGTGGCAAAGGGCCGCAGCGACCGGGACATCGTCGGCGGCCTGTTTTCGACCGCCTGTTACATCAGCGGATCCTGGCCGAGCGTTCTCTACCTGGCCTACCGGTATCTGAGCGAGCCGAAGCAGGGGCTGCTCGCCAACACCAATCTCGGTGGCGATAATGTCCACCGTGGTGCGGTCCTCGGCACCATTCTCGGCCTGGCAAATGCAGCGACAATCGATGAATTCTTCGACCGCCTGGTTGACCGGGAGGCTATCGCTGCCGAAATCAACGGGTTGCTTGAGCAACCGGAAGCTTGATCTGATCAGCTCAGGAGCAGACTTTATGGCACTCTATTATGTGAAACTCTACCTGCTGACAATCCCAATCTTTTTCGCCATCGACCTGATCTGGCTGGGAGTCGTGGCGAAAAACTTCTACCAGAACAACCTGGCGCATCTGCTCAGCCCAGCGGTCAACTGGCCGGCGGCTTTTCTCTTCTATTTAATTTATATCGCCGGAATTATCCTCTTCTCCGTCCGTCCGGCGCTCGCCGAGCAGTCGCTGGTCAAAGCCGCTATCTGGGGGGCGCTGTTCGGGTTTTTCACCTACGCCACCTACGATCTGACCAACCTGGCGACGCTCCGGGACTGGCCGATCAAGGTGGTGCTGGTTGATATCGCCTGGGGTACTCTGCTCTGCACTCTGGTCGCTTCGGGCAGTTACCTGATCGGGCGCTGGCTCAGCTGAATTGAACACTGGGGGGGAAGGCCGTTTATGAATGATGATCTGGTGCAACTCCACAATCTGACAAAAAGTTTCCGTGAAGGCGTTGGCGAACGGCTGGTCTTTCGCGACCTGAATGCGACGATCCGGGCAGGTGAATTCGTGGTTTTGCTCGGCCGCAGCGGTTCGGGGAAATCGACGCTGCTGAATCTGCTCAGTGGCATCGACTTGCCGACGGCCGGCGAGGTGGTGATCGATGCACAGCATCTGACCCGGCTCTCTGAACAGCAGCGGACTTTGTTTCGCCGTGAGCATATCGGATTTGTGTTTCAGTTCTACAACCTGATTCCGACCCTGACGGTGCTGGAAAATCTATTGCTGCCACTGGAATTGAATGGAGAGGCAGGTGCGGCGGCTGAACAGCAGGCGCGGGAATTACTGCAGCAGGTCGAGCTGGGCGATCGCTCCGAGAGCTACCCGGATCGACTGTCCGGCGGCGAGCAGCAACGCATCGCCATCTGCCGGGCGCTGATTCACCGCCCGCTGCTGCTGTTGGCCGATGAACCGACCGGCAACCTCGATGCTGAAACCGGCCAGCAGGTGCTTGAGCTGTTGGTCCGGCTGGCGCGCGAGAACCGCATGACCACCCTGATGGTCACCCACAGCCCAGAGGTGGCAAAGTTGGCCGACCGTGTGCTGACGATCCGCGATGGCCAGTTGGTGGAACCGACGGCGGCGCAGGAGAATTCGACATGATCCTCTGGCGAGCCGGATTCCGCTACCTATCGCGTCATCCATTACAGATCCTGTTTGCGGTGGTCGGCGTGGCGCTCGGGGTTGCCGTGGTGGTCGCCATCGACCTGGCCAACAGCAGCGCAGAGCGGGCTTTTCTGCTGTCGGCCGAGGCGGTGACCGGGCGGGCCAGCCACCAGATCGTCGGTGGGCCCGGCGGGCTGCCGGAGGACGTTTATCGGCAGCTCCGGCTGGCCGGGCAGTGGCGCAACAGCGCACCGATTGTTGAAGGTTTCGCGGTGGTACCGGAGCGGCCGGGGGTGACGCTGAGAATCCTCGGGGTCGATCCTTTCGCCGAGCAGCCGTTCCGCAGTTATTCGTCGAACAGCGACCGAAGGACCGATTTCAGCCGGTTGCTGAGCGAGCCGGGAACCGGCCTGATGACCGCTACGACCGCCCACCGGCTGGGGCTGGAAACCGGTGAATCCCTGCCTCTGGAGATCGCCAGCGAACAGCGGACCCTGACCTTGGCCGGCCTGCTGCAGCCCCGTGACCAGGTCAGCGAACGGGCGCTGGAAAACCTGGTGATCCTCGATATCGCCGCCGCCCAGGAGCTCCTCGGCCAGAGCGGCAAGCTGTCGCGAATCGATCTGATAGTTCCGCAAGGAGAAGCAGGTCGGCAGAGTCTGGCAGAGTTACAGAAGCTGCTGCCGGCCAATACCGAGATCATTGCCGCCAACACCCGCGCGCGCAGCATGACGCAGATGACCCGGGCCTTTCAGCTCAATCTGACCGCTTTGAGCCTGTTAGCGTTGGTGGTCGGAATGTTTCTGATCTACAACACCATGACCTTTTCGGTGCTGCAGCGGCGGCCACTGCTCGGTGCCCTGCGCACCCTCGGCGTCACCCGACGGGAACTTTTCCGCCTGGTGCTGGTCGAGGCGCTGCTGGTCGGAACCCTTGGCACGCTGCTCGGGGTCCTGCTCGGAGTCCTGCTCGCTAACGGCCTGCTGGCGCTGGTGACCCGGACCATCAACGACCTGTATTTCGTGCTCAATGTGCGCGCGCTAGCCCTGACACCCCTGTCCCTCGCCAAGGGGCTGCTGCTTGGCCTTGGCGCCACCCTGCTGGCTGCGCTGGTCCCGGCCTGGGAGGCAGCCAAGTCCCCGCCAAGGACGGTGCTGGCCCGTTCCAGTCTCGAAACTCGTCAGCGCCGGCTCTTGCCCTGGACGGTCGGCAGCGGCGTTGCTCTGATGCTGTTGAGCTTTGCTGGTTTGCTGATCCCGAGCAAAAGCATTCCCGGCAGTTTCCTCCTGATGTTCCTGCTGATCACCGGCTATGCCCTGATCACTCCGGGAGCGGCGGTCTGGCTGCTTAAACGACTGCAGCCGCTGTTGGAACGCAGCTTTGGGTTGCTCGGCAAGCTGGCGGCGCGGAACCTGGTGGCCGGCCTGAGCCGCACCGGAGTCGCCACTGCGGCGCTGGTGATTGCCGTGGCGGCAACCATTGGTGTCGGCTTGATGATCGGCAGCTTTCGCGTGACGCTCGATCAGTGGCTGCAGAGCTATTTGCGGGCCGACATTTACCTGACCACCGCGGGCGAAGGCTTCGGAGCCAGTCGCAAAACTCTCAAGCCTGAATTGCTGAGTGCGTTGGGAAAAGTCGCTGGAGTGACGCGGATTACCCGGGCCCGGCATCTCAATCTGGAAAGTGCGGACGGTTTCAGTGAATTTTTTATTGCTGAATTCGATGCAAACAGCTTTGCCGGCTACTGGTTCCAGGACGGTGATAAGCAAGAGATTTACAGAGTTTTCGAGAATAGCGACGCGGTCATTGTCTCTGAGCCCTATGCCTATCATCGCAACCTGCAGCGCGGCGAGCGGATCTCCCTGCGCACTGACCGGGGCGAGCGACAGTTCATCATTGCCGGAATTTTTACCGACTACGGGTCGGATCAGGGACGGGTCAGCATGAGCCGTCGCGTCTACCGGAAATACTGGGATGATCTGCAAAGCGACGCCCTGGGCATCTACCTGGCCGCGGGAGTTGACAGCGAAGCTCTGGTTGAGCAGCTGCAGGCCGCTGCAATTGGCATCCAACCGGTCCAGGCCTATTCCAACAGCGCCTTGCGACAAGCTTCCATGGAGACCTTTGACCGGACCTTTGCCGTGACCTCGGTGCTGCGAATGCTGGCGGTGCTGGTCGCTTTTGTCGGCATTCTCAATGCTCTGATGGCGATGCAGATCGAACGTTCCCGCGAACTGGCGGTGTTGCGGGCCAGTGGTTTGACGCCGCAGCAGCTCTGGGGCCTGGTCACTGCAGAGACTGGTTTGATCGGCCTGGTCGCAGGTTTGCTGTCCCTGCCGCTCGGGATCGTCCAGGCGCTGGTGTTGATCCTGGTGATCAATCGCCGCTCCTTCGGCTGGAGTATGCAGTTTTCCATCGACCCCTGGATTCTGCTGCAGGCCCTCGGTTTGGCTTTGTTTGCGGCATTGCTGGCGGGGATTTATCCGGCCTGGCGGATGGCGAGAACTTCGCCAGCTCTGGCGCTACGGGAGGAATAGGCATGCGACCCAGGCTCTCAATACGGCTCGCTCTGTTAGCATTCTTTATGGTTGCCGGTGTTTTCTGGCAAGAGTTGCAAGGGCCGTCTTTTTCACCGCCAGATGAGCGGCTGACGGTTGGCGAAACCCTGGGAGGCGATCAGGACGCCGGTTTCGCTCTTGCTCTGGAGCCACGCGAGTTTGTGTTTCCCCGTGAGCACGGTCCCCACCCTGGGTTCAAAACCGAATGGTGGTATTACACCGGAAATTTGCAGAACGAGCAGGGGCGCAGGTTCGGTTATCAGCTGACCTTTTTCCGCATCGCTTTGCGGCCGGAGGCGCCAAAGCGAAGGTCGGACTGGGCGACCAATCAAGTTTACATGGCGCACTTTGCCCTGACCGATCCGGCAGCAAAAGATTTTTATCAGGTCGAGCGCTTCAGCCGTGCAGCGCTGGGGCTGGCCGGTGCCACGGCAGAACCATTTCGAGTCTGGTTGGAAGACTGGGCTGCAGCCGGTAACCAGAGCGCGACCCTGCCGATGCGGCTGAGGGCTGCCGATGACGCCGTCGCCATAGATCTGCTGCTTAACAGCACTAAACCGGTAGTTCTGCAAGGTGAGCAGGGGTTGAGCCAGAAGAGCGCCGCGCCGGGCAATGCCTCCTATTACTATTCCCTGACCCGTATGCCGACCAGCGGGGAGATCCGTATCGGCGAAGCAACCTTTAAGGTTGCAGGCACCAGCTGGCTGGATCGGGAATGGAGTACCAGCGCCTTGGGGGAAAAGCAGGTCGGTTGGGACTGGTTCAGTCTGCAGTTCGATGACGGGCGGGAGTTGATGTACTACCAGCTGCGGCTTGAGGATGGCAGTTCCGATCCGTTGAGCAGTGGGGTGCTGGTTGCCGCGGACGGCACGAGTCGCCGCTTGACGGCGATAGAAATGCGCATCGAGGTGCTTGAGCACTGGCAAAGCCCGCACAGCGGAGCGAGTTATCCGGCCCGCTGGCGGCTGCAGAGTCCCGCGCAGGAATTAGATCTGGAAATCGTTCCGCTGCTGGCCGATCAGGAGCTGCAGACCTCTGTGCGCTACTGGGAGGGTTCCGTCTCGCTGCAAGGCTCGAGTCGAGGGGCAAAGGTTCAGGGTTATGGCTATGTTGAGTTGACTGGATATGAAAATTAATCGCAAAAAATCTTTGGGAAATTATTTTCCCGAGTAAGGAACTGTTCCTGAATGTTGATTCTGAAATGATTTTAGGACCTAAACATTCATTGTTAAAAGGAGTCGAATATGAACTCAGTCATTATTATTGGTCAGATCATTATTGCCGTGGGAATATTTAACGTCTGGTTCCTGCGTAATAAAAAGGCGACCAGCTGGCGTGGTGGCGCCGCCACCAATATGCAGGAAGAGTTCGAAGTTTACGGGCTTCCCGCCTGGTTTATGAAGGTCGTCGGGATTCTAAAAATCGCGTTGGCGATCACCTTGATTGCCGGGGTCATTTTTCCCGTGTTAACCAAACCTGCAGCAATCGGTATGGCTGTTTTGATGTTGGGAGCCGTGTCGATGCATATCAAGGTGAAAGATCCGTTAAAGAAATCTTTGCCGGCATTTACGATGCTGCTGCTGTGCCTGATTGTTGCGGTCCTTTAGGCTTGTTCAGCAACCAGCCGCAAATGACAACCAGCACAGGTTACGGAGTTCGTTATGAAACAGATCATTTTTCTCATAAGTATGTTCGGGCTGAGCCTTGGGATGAGCCTCTCTGCCGCCGCTCATAGTTTTGATCTCAATACCCAGGAAATTACGACATTTGCGGAGATTGTCGCAGATCTGCGGCAGTCTCGGGCGGTATTCGTCGGTGAGATGCATGGTGAAGCCGGCCATCACAGTGCTCAGCTGCAGGTGATCAAAGAGCTGCACGAGGGTGGTGCTGAAGTCAGCATCGGTCTGGAGATGTTCCGCCAGGATGGCCAGGATGCTCTGGACCGCTGGGTTCGCGGAGATCTCGAGGAGCTTGAGTTCGGTGAAATCTTCCTCCAGCACTGGAGCAATTGGCATGCTTACCGGGAAATCTTCATCTTCGCCCGGGAGGAGAAGATTCCGCTGATCGGGCTGAATATTCCTCGGGAGATCGTCAGCCAGGTGGCCCGCGAAGGCTTTGCTTCACTCACGGACGCGCAGCGGGCCGAGCTGCCGCTTGCCGCCTGCAATGTCAGTCCGGAGTATCGGAACTTTATCCGCCGGGCGCTGCACGGCCATTCTGACAACGAAACCGATTTCGAGCATTTCTGCGAGGCGCAGATGCTCTGGGACAGCAGCATGGCAGAAAAACTGGAGGATTACCTCCAGCAGCAGCCACAACGGTTGGTCGTGGTGCTGGCCGGCAACGGCCACTCTTGGAAACATGGCATTCCCGCACAGCTCAAGCGCCGTGGGGATTACCGCACCCGGGTGCTGTTGCCGGAAGTTCATGGTCGCATCGACCGGCAACATATCGACAGCGACGATGCTGATTATCTGCTGCAGGGAGTTGAGCAGGCACCATTACACTGAACTGTGAACTGAAGATTTTTGGAGGCAAACAGCGTTGAGAAAGGCTGCCTATGTTGCGCCTGGGACTATGCTGTCTGTTTAAACAGGCACCGATAAAATTTCGCACCACGACCGCCACGGCCTTAAAAAAGCTGGATCGAGCTGCCCAGCTGACGCGGTTCGATCAGCTCTGCCTGGAGAATGCCCGCAGCCTGCTCGCCGCCCTCGATGAGGTGCAGCGGCTGGGAATCGGCGCCTTTCGGGTCGGTTCGACGCTCTTTCCTCTCTACACCCACCCTGAGGTCGGTTATCAGCTCGATGAGCTGCCGCAGGCGGCCGAAATCAGCACAACCCTGGCGGCAGTCAAGGCGCGCAAAGAGAGGTATGGCTTGCGGCTGAGCTTCCATCCCGATCAATTCACCCTGCTTTCCAGTCCCCGCCCGGAGGTGACCGCCGCCTCGCTGCTGGAGCTGGCTTACCAGGCGCTGCTGGCCGACCTGATCGGCGCCGATGTGATCAACATCCACGGGGGCGGCGCCTACGGCGACAAGGCCAGCGCATTGGCACGGCTGGGAACGCAGCTCGCCGTTCTGCCAGAGCCGATCCGGACCCGCCTGACGTTTGAGAACGATGATCAAACGTACACGGTGACCGACCTGCTGCCGGTCTGTGAAAAGTTCTCTATACCGCTGGTTTTCGATGTCCATCACCACCGCTGCAATCCAGACGGGCTGACCGTTGCCGAAGCGACGGATGCTTGCTTGCAGACCTGGCGGCAGGTGAATCGCGAAGCTTATTTTCATATCTCTTCGGCAAAACATGGCTGGGAAAAAAAGCCGAAGCCGCACGCTGATTTTATCGACTGCAGAGATTTTCCAGCTGAATGGCTGGCGCTTGATGCGACTGTCGATGTGGAAGCCAAAGCCAAGGAGATCGCGGTCCTCAAGTTGAAGCAGGAACTGGCGTTGCCCCACTGGCGGGCGAAAGGAGCAGCAGATGCCTAGAGTCGTCGTACTGGGAGGTGGTTACGCAGGGCTGGCCTGCCTGATCGAACTGTCGAAAAGGGACAAGAGCCTGGAACTGCATCTGGTGGATGCAGATTCCAACCACTGCAAAATCACCAATCTGCACAAAACCTTTCAGCACCCGGTGGGAAAATTCACCATGCCTTACGCGCAGCTGGCGGAAAAGTTTCGTTTCAGCTTCCACCGCCAGCGCCTTCCGTTCAGTCCGGAGGTCCTGGCTTGCTGGCAAGAGGAGAAGAAACTTTACTTGAACGGTGCAGAGCTGCCGTTCGATTGGCTGGTGATCGCGAGCGGTGCTGCGATCAAGCAAATGCCAGCTGGAGACAATCTCTGTGGCCTGAATCATTTGCGTCATGGCCAGGGAAAGGGGTTGTTTGAGAGCCTGCTTGAAAGTCGGGCGGCAGAGCCGGTGCCGATTTCGCTGGTAGGGGGCGGGGCTACCGGGATCCAGGTTTTGTTTGAATTGCACGAGCAGCTGCGGAAAAAGCGGCTCGCCAACCGCATCCGTCTGGTCGATCTGAGCCCGCGTCTGGTTCCACAGCTCCCAGAAGGGGTGCATCGCTATATCGTCAGGAAGTTGCGGCGGGTGGGCATCGAGTATCTCCCCGAAACCCGCTACCTCGGTCAGCACGGGAAGAAAATTCACCTTGAAGAACTGGCGACAGGGCGAGAGTACGCATTGCCTTCCGCTTTGACCCTGCTGTTCCCCGGAGTGAGCGCCGCGCCCTTTACCCTGGAGACCAATGGCTACGGTCAAGTCAGGCTCGAAGGGCAACTCCTGTCGGTGCTTTTCTCGGCCGGGGATTGCTCACACTTCGATTCTTCCGGGCTGAACTTGCTGACCGCTCAGGCAGCGGTGAGAAAAGGCAAGCTGGTCGCCCGCAACATTCTCAACCTCCAGCAGGGAAAGAGTCTGCAGAAATACCGCTACCAGGAAAAGGGTTACCTGATCAGCCTGGGCGCTATCGACGCCATCGGCTGGCTCGGCCTGCGCTGCAATCTCGCCAAGGGCTTCCCGGCGACCGTCATCAAGGAGGCGATGGAAAGCCAGTATGATCTGTTTCTCGATGGGGTTGATACCTATCTCGGTTTTCCCTGAGGAGTGAAAAAGGTGCTTGTGAGATGAATCTGTTTCTGTTTGCCATCATCCTGCTGTTGGTTTTCATGACCCTGGTCTTCGTCGTGGCGCTGCGCCACGAAGACAACAGCATCGTCGACATCGCCTACGGGCTGGCTTTTGTGCTGGTCGCCTGGAGCACTTTCCTGGTTTTCGGCAGCGGGCATGGCCGGCAGCTGCTGGTGCTGACCCTGGTCACCATCTGGGGGCTGCGCCTGGCGGGGCATATCCTGCTGCGTAAACGCGGCGAAGCGGGGGAGGATTTCCGTTACCGTCAATGGCGGGAAGACTGGGGGACAACCTTCATCTGGCGCAGCTTCCTGCAGATTTTCATGCTGCAGGGAACCGTGGTTTTTCTGGTCGCCCTGCCACTGCTGCTGGTGATTCAGCAGCCGGGCGGCCCGCTTGGCTGGCTCGATCTGTTCGGCGTGCTGATCTGGCTGATCGGTTTTGCCTGCGAGGCGCTCAGCGACTGGCAGTTGCTGCACTTCAAACAGGATCCTGCCAATCAGGGGAAGCTCATGCAATCCGGTCTCTGGCGCTACACCCGACACCCCAACTATTTCGGTGAGGCAACCCTCTGGTGGGGGCTCTGGCTGATCGCGCTGAATGCGCCATACGGCATATTCGCCATCGTCAGTCCGCTGTTGATCGACTTTCTGCTGCTGAAAGTCTCCGGGATTCCGATGCTTGAAGCCAAGTACCAGGGGCGGCCGGAATTCGAGGCCTATAAGCAGCGCACCAATGCCTTTTTCCCCTGGTTCCCGAAACCGGTCAAAGGAGATGAGCGGTGACCGAGATGCTGACTGCAAACCAGAAGATCGCCGTGATCGGCAGCGGGGTTGCCGGGATTGTGACAGCCTACCTGTTGCAGAAGCAGCATCAGGTCTGTTTGTTCGAACAGAACGATTACCTTGGCGGCCACACCAACACCGTCGAGATCAGCGCGGGGCCGGATGCCGGGCTGGCGGTTGACACCGGTTTCATCGTCCTCAACGAGGCTACCTACCCGCTGTTTCAAAGGTTTCTCGCGCGCCTCGGGGTCGCCACCCGCAACGCGGAAATGTCCTTCGGCTTTCAATGCCGCCAGACCGGGTTGGTTTACGCCGGCAACGATCTGAATGGCCTGTTCGCCCAGCGCCGCAACCTGGTCAGCCCGAGCTTTTTCCGTTTTCTGCTCGAGATCGCCCGCTTCAGTCGCCAGGCGCGCCATGACCTGGCGAACGACAGCGTGCCGCCGGTCACTCTCGGTGAGTATCTGCAGCAGGGGCGTTATTCCCGCTTCATGACCGCCAACTATCTGCTGCCGATGGCGGCAGCGATCTGGTCGACGCCGGCGTTGCAGGTGGCCGATTTCCCGGCCGAAGCTTTTCTGCGCTTTTTCAGCAATCATGGCCTGTTGTCGTTGCGTAACCGGCCGCAATGGAAAACCGTGGTCGGCGGCAGTTTCGCCTACGTCAAGGCGTTCCGGCGCGACTTTCGCGGCGAGATTCAGCTCAACGCCAGGGTGCAGAAACTGTTTCGCGAGGCAAACGGAGTCCGCTTGCAGTTTGCCGATGGCGAGACGCGGCAGTTTGACCAGGTGGTGATCGCCAGCCATGCCGATCAGGCCCTGCGGCTGCTGGGCGATCCGAGTGAGCAGGAACAGCGGCTGCTGTCCCCCTGGCGTTATCAGCTTAACCGCACCGTGCTGCACACCGATGCCGCATTGCTGCCGGAGCAGAAATCGGCCTGGGCGGCGTGGAATTTTACCCGCGAGTCGGCCGAAACCGAGTCTCAGCCGGTGTTCGTGAGCTATTACATGAATCTTCTCCAGGGACTGCAGGCAGAAAGGGATTATTGCGTCACTCTCAATCGCCAGCAGGAATTCCGGCCGGAAACGCTGATCGCTGAATTCGATTATCAGCATCCGCAGTACAGTTTCGCCTCGCTGGCGACCCAGGCAGAACTGCCAAAGCTCAACGGCCGGCGCAGCAGCTGGTTCTGCGGTAGTTACTTCGGTTATGGCTTCCATGAAGACGCTGTTCGGTCGGCCGTCGCAGTTGCGGAAGGTTTTGGGATAAAACTATGAAATCGTTGATTTATCGGGGCGAGGTCAGTCATGTCCGACTGACTCCGGTGCACCACAGTTTCCGCTACCCGGTCTATTTTTACGCCTTCGACCTGGATGAATTGCCGGAACTGGCCCGCCAGAGTCCACTGTTCGGCTACAACCAGCTGCGGCCGGTGGCGATTCATGATCGCGACTACCTGCAACCTGGAGAGGCACCGATTCGGGAGAAACTGGCAAAGGTTCTACTGGAGGCTGAAATCTCTGTTCAACCTGAGCGGGTGGTGCTGGTGACCGCCGCGCGCTATTTCAATTACGTCTTTAATCCGATCAGCTTTTTTTACTGTTATGGCAAATCGAATCAGCTGATCTGCGTGCTGGCACAGGTCAGAAATACTTTTGGCGAAATGCACCTCTATCTGCTCTCAAACGCAGCCGCCGAAACAGTTGAGGGGCGCTTGCTCTTCAGCAACGAAAAGCAATTTCATGTTTCGCCATTTTTCTCTCGTGATGGCAGTTACGAATTCCAGTTGAGCGAACCGAACAGCTGTCTCGACAACCAGATTCATTATCATCAGGCTCAGCAGCTTACCCTGATTGCCCGGATTCATGGCCAGTCTGTGCCACTGACCACCAGCAGTCTGCTGAAAACCCTCGTCAAGTATCCCTTCAGTGCCGGCCTGACCATGCCCCGCATTTTCTGGCAGGCAGCAAAACTCTATTTTCAAAGGAGACTTCCCGTGTACAACAAGCCGGTTCCGAATCACGCCATGACCGTACGCCCCGTCCAGCCGAGTTGGCTCGACCGGATCGGCATGCTTCTCTGTTTCAAGTTCCTCTCCCGCCTGCCGCAAGGCGAACTGCGGGTCACCCTCCCTGATGGAAGTGGCTATCGTTTCGGCCAGGCGGGGGCGGAGCCGTCGCTGCAGCTGTCGATCAGAGAGTATCGCTTCTTCCGCCGGGCGATGCTTTCAGGTGATATCGGCTTCGGTGAGGCCTACACCGATGGCGATTGGACGAGCGACGATCTGCCCGGCCTGCTGACTTTGCTGGCAGCAAATGAAGCGGTGCTGGATGATCGCAGTATCCTCACCGCAACCCTCGGCCGCTGGAACAATTATCTGCGCCACCTGCTGCGAGCCAATACCCTCAAAGGCAGCTCGCGCAATATCCGCGAGCATTATGACCTGAGCAACGCCTTTTTTTCGACTTTCCTCGACCCGAGCATGACCTATTCCTCGGCCCTTTTCAAAACAGAGGCCGAGAGTCTGGAGCAGGCACAGCGTAACAAAATACAAACCATCATCGAAAAAGCCGGGATCAGCAGCGACGATCATGTCCTCGAAATCGGCTGCGGCTGGGGCAGCTTTGCCATCGAAGTGGTGCGGCAGACCGGTTGTCGGTTGACCGGTATCACCCTGTCGCAAGAACAGTTGCTCTGGGCTCAGCAACGTGTCCAGGAAGCCGGGCTGGAGGATCGCATCGATCTGCAGCTGCGCGATTATCGTCACATCGAAGAGAGATATTCGAAAATCGTCTCGATCGAGATGCTTGAGGCGGTTGGCCATGCCGGTCTGAAAACCTTTTTTGCAGCCTGTGATCAGGCTCTGCTGCCCGGTGGCAAAGCAGTGATTCAAGTGATCACAATTCCGGATCGGAAATATTCCGCCTACCGCTACAGTTCCGACTGGATCCGCAAGCACATCTTTCCCGGCGGCCACCTGCCTTCGGTCGGGGTGCTGGCCAAAGCGATGGCTGCCGAATCGAGCCTAAATATCAGTAGCCTGCAGCATTATGGGCTGGATTATGCCAAAACCGTCGAGATCTGGCGGCAAACCATGCAGGCCAAACGTCAGCAGATACTGCAGCTCGGCTACGATGAAACTTTCCTCCGCAAGTGGGACTACTACTTTGCTTATTGCCAGGCTGGCTTTGCCGCACAGATCATCGATCTGGCCCAACTGGTTTTACAGAAACCGGAATGCGGTTGAAAGGTTGTCTCTGATGTCGCCTTTGCTGACTAAGCTGGTGAATGTTCTCCTCTACCAGATCGGCTGGTTCTGTTGCGTGCTCGGTGCCGCCTGGGGCTATCCGGTCAGCGGTGCCTTATGCGCGCTGTTACTGATGGCTGTGCACCTGCTGTTGGCAGAGTCGCGACAGGCAGAATTGTCCCTGATGCTTTGCGTCTGTCTGCTCGGGGTTTTGATTGACAGCGGCCAACAGGCACTTGGTGTTTTCACTTTCAAAACCGACCCGGATTGGCCCCTTTGGCTGCCTCTCTGGATATTTGTCATCTGGGCGCAGTTCGCAACCTTGTTCCGATATGCACTTTATTGGCTTGCCGGCCGCTATCTGTGGGCAACGTTTTTCGGCCTCGTTGGAGGACCGCTCGCTTACTGGGGTGGAATCAGGCTGGGGGCAGCTCAGTTCGGTGAGAATCTGCTCTTTAGTCTTGTTTCGCTGGCGCTGGTCTGGGCGCTGGTGACTCCGTTCCTCTGCTGGCTCAGTGCTCGATTAGACAACCGAGAGGGGGGTTACCGTAACTTTTTCGCCAAGACTCCCTGCAGATAAACAGGATGAAAGATGAGCAAAGCACATAAACGACTTAAACGGACTTGGATGGTGGCTTTCCTGTTCCTGATGCTGGCCTCGTGTGCTGAGGCAGCAGTCATCAAGGGTGTCAGTTTTGCCGGTCAGCTGCAGGTCGCGCAGACTGAACTGAGGCTGACCGGCGTTGCTGCTCTGAAATGGGCGCTGTTGTTCGATGTTTATGCCGGGGCTTTCTACCTGCCAGAAGGCTATGCTGCCGCCAGCTGGACTGATGATATCCCGAAGCGTCTGGAGCTCGCCTATTTCCGTAATTTTACGGCGGAAGATTTTTCCATGTCTTCGGATAAACTGTTGCGTGACAATCTTCCGGCTAATCAGTATCAGGCTCTTGCGGAGCGACTGCAGCATTTCTATCGCTTGTTTCGCGACATCAAACCGGGTGACCGTTACAGCCTGACTTATCGATCTGACATCGGCACGGAACTGAGGTTCAATGACGAGCTTTTGGGCGTTGCGCCGGGAGCTGATTTTGCGGTGGCCTACTTAGGCATCTGGCTGGGAAAGCAGCCGCTCGATAAAAGATTCCGCGACCGTTTGCTGGGAGGAGGCTGAAGATGAAGAGGATCACCGTCGGCGATAAGGCGCCTGACTTTTCCCAACGTGATCAAAACGGCCAGCTGATCAGCTTTGCCGAGTTTCGGGGGAAGAAGTCAGTGGTGCTGTTTTTCTACCCGGCCGATGAATCACCGATCTGTACCAAGGAAGCTTGCGCCTTTCGTGATGCCTACCAGGATTTTACCGATGCCGGGGCGGTGGTCATCGGCATCAGTGCCGATTCCCTCGATAAACATCAAAGATTTTCCGCCAATCACCGGTTGCCTTTTCATCTGCTCAGCGATACCGACGGCAGTCTGCGCAAAGCCTTCGGGGTGCCAAAGTCACTGGGGCTGCTACCGGGACGGGTGACCTACGTGATCGATCCCGTCGGGACCGTGCGCCACCTGTTTAGTGCCCAGTTGGCGGCAGATAAGCATGTGCAGGAAGCGCTGAAAACCTTAGGTGAGATTTCAGCGGAATAACTCTTCCATATGCTGGCGAAACAATTGCCTTTATATGGATACCTTGAAAGGAGACAGAGTATGTGCAGATTATTGTTGATCGGAATGCTGGTTTTTCTTGCTGCCTGCACCGCACCCTTTCCGAAAATACCGGTTGATAGCCGCAGTGTTGATCCGGGAACCCAGGTGATGCGTGGAAGTGATAGTTTTAAGCTGCTTGGGACAGCTTTAAAAGTTGGAGACCCGCTGCCATCAGTGACCCTGTTTAACAGGAATCTTCAGCAAGTTGATCTCGCTCAATTCCAAGGAGAGGTGCTACTGATCAGCGTTGTCCCGTCGCTGGATACGCAGGTTTGCGAGCAGCAAACGCGGACTCTGGCTGATGGAGCAGATGACTTACCGAAGACCGTCAAGCGGATCACCATCAGCCGTGATCTGCCCTTCGCGCAAAAGCGCTTCGCTGAAGAATTGCCGCAGCATGGCGAGCTTTACTATCTTTCCGATTACGCTGAGGCGAACTTCGGTCGTGCCACCGGACTGCTGATTGACCAGATCTATTTACTTGCCAGGGCGGTGATCGTTGTTGACCGAGAGGGAATCGTTCGCTATCTGCAGGTGGTGCCAACCATTACCCACCTGCCCGATCTGAAAAAGGGGATGGAAATTGCTGCGCAGTTGAGTGCTGCTGAGAATTAAACCTTAAAAGCATGGATTAGATGCGGTAGCGCACCTATTTGATTACTAATAAAAAATAGTCAAGGAACAAGATCAGAACCGAGGAACAATTAAACAGTGTATTTCAGGCATTCCAGCGGAGAATATCCAGAAGGGATTCACTCATGTCTAGGGAAAGCAAAGTAAAAGGTTTTTTTTGCCTGGCAGCCTTCCTCTCATTTTTACTTTCTGTTTATTTATGGTTTTCCGGGCAGAAGGATGAGGGCGTGTTCGTTGGTTTATGGGTGCCATCGATCCTCTCACTAGGAGCCCTCTTGCTGTCAGGAAGAAGGTCGAGCGGATGAGTGATACCTATATTTTTATCGTCGGATGTCTGGTCACTCTGATCTGGCTCGTAGCGGTAGCTTTTCTTCTTTTTGGCGCTTATCTGGATTCCAAACCTCAGGATTGATTTAATCGTCCGGGTAGGAGCATTATGACCGTGAATCCTGATGACCCTATTACAATAACCATCCGCATGGTCATCCAGTTCTTTACGCATCTAACGTTTTCCTAGCCGTTGTCAGTTTGTCCAACGAGGGTGGAATGAAAACCAGGCCGAAGTAGCTGTCGCTGGATATTCTTCGGAACTGATAGTAAAATCTGACCCTGCATACCGGGCAGTGATTAGTCTGAAAAGAAGAAAGGCCCACCTGTTTAGGATGGGCCTCATTCAGAATTTCTGTTCAGCACCGAACTTTTACAATGGCTTACATTCCACCGGTTGCCGGAGCGAAGGTAACTCTGTCTCCTTCATGAAGCAAAGTTTCGGGAGACACAAAGAGGTTATTCACAAAGATCAATTTAATCTCTTCATGCTGAAACCCAAGTTTGTCAATCAAATCGTTTACTTTAGACCCACCAGGAAGGCTATGAGGTGTGCTGCCATGGTAATCACACACCTCGTTCTTAGCTAATTGGGCAAAACATTTTACTGAAACGTTCATCGAACAACTCCCTTCCGATCTAGTCTGTTGAAAGAATCGTGTGCGCTGTCACGTTTTTTTACCAGTCATCATGTTCCTCCCCAGCACATCAAGGAATCAAGCCCGCAACCGAAACTGCGACAATTCCTTCTCCATCAAACAGTGGTGTCCCAAAGTTGATTCGTATCCCCGCTGCTTGCGGCAGGGTGTCTTAGCCCTGACAAGTGCTAGAATGTCTTTCTGTTCTTCTGGATCGAATAGTGATTAATGGGGAGGGATTATGAGCGACCTTCTTGCGAGAGAAACGTCCTGTAAAATATATCCAAAGCCACAATGTGTTTCAATTAAGCTGATTCTCAAGCCGGAAGATAGAGATCTAGGTGGCTTCAGTGTGCGTAGGCTGTTGCCAACCAGGGACTTGCCGAGTGCAGAACCGCCAATAATAACCAATCGCGTTGTTTCTGTTGCGACCAGTTCGATATTTAAAGTCTGGTGGAATCTGGTTTCCAGTCAAAAAGAACTCATCGAAAAAGCAAAACAGGATTGGCGAGACGGAACATTTCCCCAAGTCCCTGGGGAAACAGAATTTATCCCTCTACCGGAGTGATAAAGGGAGAGCTCAAGACAGTTAATCTTTCGTCGCGTCATCGAGCTCTTTACGCATAGCGGTTTTTTTTCCGGTCAGCGCTAGTTTACCAGAGGAAGGCGGAAAGAAGACCAGACCGAGATAGCCGTCGAGGGTGATCAGATCCCCGCTGCGGATAATGTCGGCCGCAGCTGCGATGCCGGAGACACAGGGGATACCGTATTCGCGGGCGATGATGGCGCCGTGGATCAGCATGCCGCCGCGCCGTTCGATGATCCCTGCCGCCAGCGGGACAATAAAAGTCATAGCCGGGTCGATGGCGTCACAGACCAGGATCTCCCCGCTGTGAAAATCGGCCAGATCCTGCTGGCAGTGAATCACCCGCGCCGTTGCCGTCGCCAGGCCGGGGCTGGCTGGTTGCCCCTGCAGTTGCCGAACCCTGAAATCACCGACGCTCATTTTCCCGGTTGCGAGAGCAGGACTGCTCAGGCCTGTGCCTTCGCCTGAATCGTCTGCCAAGCTGGTTCGCAGGCATTTCGATTCGCCCGCTTCAAGCCGCTTGTGGGCTTGCTGCTGCGCCTGCTGCAGTGCCCGGTTGATTTTATCCAGGCTGATATTATCATCGTCGCGCAACCTGTAACTGGCGCGGCCGATTGCGAGAATTTCTGCCGCCTGCTCAGCGTCTTGGGCGGGAAAATGCTGTAAATAGTTAGCCTCCAGCTGGTCGTTTTTCCCAGTCTCTGCCGCGACCGGGTTGCGCGCCATTTCCCGCAGCAGTTTCAAGGTCAATTCTGCCGGCAGGCCGATGCTCTCTGCCAAGCTGTAGAGTTGCTCGGCGATGCT
>CAMYNC010000060.1 GCA_947259685.1 uncultured Desulfuromonadales bacterium
TGAGCATGTGCAGCTCGATCGCTTTGGCGACGGCGTCGGCGCAGGAGGTGATGCGGTTCTCACCGAAACCGGCCGGCTTGTGGCAGGTGATGCCGATCATCTGCTTGATTGCCTGGCGAGCCTGAACTCCGCTCCGCCAGGCCAGGGAGACCAACCGGCCAATCGCCTCACATTGCGAGGCTGCGCAACCACCGGCCTTGCCCATGGTGGTGAATAGCTCGAACAGGCCGTTGCTGTCTTCGTTGATGGTGATGTAGAGCGGCCCGCAGCCGGTTTCCATCTGGTAGGTGGCGCCGGTCAGTGCCCGCGGCCGTTCTTTTTTCCGGGAGGCTTTACCACTTTCCATCCTGATCGCCTCGACCGGTTTCTCTTCTTCTTTTTTGGCCACCGAAAGTACCTGCATATCGCGCGAGCCATCGCGGTAGATGGTCACCCCTTTGCAACCCTGCTGGTAAGACAGGCGATAAGCGGTGGCGACATCGTCGCGGCTGGCGTCGTGGCAGAAATTGACAGTCTTGGAGACGGCATTGTCGGTATGACGTTGGAAGGCGGCCTGCATCATGACGTGATCTTCCGGAGTGATGTCGTGGGAGGTGACGAAGATATTCCGCACGTCTTCAGGAATCGCATCAATCCCTTGCACGGTGCCTTTTTCAGCAATCTCCTGCATCAACTCTTCGCTGTAAAAGCCGCGCTGTTTGGCGATTTTTTCGAACAGCGGATGAACTTCGATCAGCCTATTATTGTCGAGGACCTGGCGCACGTATGAGACCGCGAACAGCGGTTCGACACCGCTGGAACAATTGCCGATGATTGAGATAGTGCCGGTCGGGGCAATTGTCGTACAGGTGGCATTGCGTACCGGATCAGCACCTTTTTTATCAAAAATACTGCCTTTGAAATTCGGGAAAGCGCCGCGTTCTTCGGCCAGCTGAGCCGACATCTTCCAGGCAGTATCGTTGATGAACTTCATCACTTTTTCGCCAAGGTTGATCGCCTTGGTGCTGTTGTAGGGGATGCCGAGCAGAATCAGCATGTCGGCCCAGCCCATGACGCCAAGCCCGATCTTGCGGTTGGCGCGGGTCATGTCATCGATTTCTTTGAGAGGATATTTGTTGGCTTCGATGACGTTATCAAGAAAGCGGGTCGCCAGGTTGATGGTTTCTTCCAGCTTCTTCCAGTTGACATCGCTGCCCTTGACCATGTTTGCCAGGTTGATCGACCCCAGGTTACAGGATTCATAGGGCAGCAGCGGCTGCTCGCCGCAGGGGTTGGTGCTTTCGATCTCGCCGATGTGCGGCGTCGGGTTGTCGCGGTTAAGACGATCGAGGAAGATGATTCCCGGTTCGCCGTTGCTCCAGGCCATATCGACAATTTGGTTGAAGACCTTGGTGGCATTCAGTTGCTTAACCACCTTGCCGTTGCGGGGGTTGATGATGTCGTAATCGGCACCTTTTTCCACCGCTTCCATGAAGGTTTCGGTCATGCCGACCGAGATATTGAAGTTGGTCAGCACGGTTTGATCGCGCTTGGCCATGATGAAATCCATAATATCGGGATGGTCGACCCGCAGGATACCCATATTGGCTCCACGTCGGGTGCCGCCCTGCTTGATGGTTTCGGTGGCAGCGTCAAACACCCGCATGAAGGAGAGGGGACCGGAAGAAACGCCACTGGTCGATTGAACTTCATCATTGGCCGGGCGGATCTTGGTGAAGGAAAAGCCGGTGCCGCCGCCGCTCTTGTGAATCAGTGCGGTGTTTTTGATCGCTTCAAAAATACTCTCCATTGAATCACCGACCGGCAGCACGAAGCAAGCCGAGAGCTGACCCAGTTCGCGACCGGCATTCATCAGGGTCGGCGAGTTGGGCAAAAAGTCTAACTCAGTCATGACTTTGAAGTAGGCTTCTTCGTAATTCTGCTTTTTGCCTTCGATTTGAGGTTCCGCTGCGTTAATGGTTTTGGCCACGCGACGAAACATGTCGACCGGGGTCTCAAGCGGATTGCCGTCGGCATCTCGTTTTAAGTAGCGTTTGGCCAGTACGGTCATGGCGTTTTTCGAGAGGCTTAAAAGCTCGGCAGTCTGCGTATTTGGCATTGTTGTTTACCCTTTCTTTTCCATTTTTTCAAAAAATAAGCTGACAAGATAAGTCTTCTATGGGCACAATATTTAGTGTCGGAAGATAATTAATCACTAGATGTGGTGTGAGTCAAGCATCGAGAGATTAAAAATATGACATTTGTGCCAAGTCTGATCTGGCAAAAAAAGACCAGGATATGGGATGTAGTTATGAACCTGCCAACAGGGTCGAATTGGAGAAAAACAGGCAAACTGAAGAACTGAGTATTTCCACTGTTTTGCTTGCCGGGTTAGAATGTTTTAGGTATTCTGCCGCGAGTAAGGTTTAATTTTTTTAAATGTGACAAGGTTCAAGGGTTAGCAAACTCGTATGTCTTGAAGGGACATTTAAATTCTAATGCCCGGTGAAAAAATTCTGATAGTTGATGACGAAGCGGGGATGCAGCGCCTGCTGTCCAGGGTGCTGGAAAAGCAGGGCTATGCCACAGTGCCGGTCGGTTCGGCGGCTGAGGCTCTGCAGCTGATTTCCATGGACAGTTTCGATCTGGTGGTCACAGACATCCAGATGCCGGAAATGAACGGGCTGGAACTGCTCAAAGAAATTAAAGAATACGATCCTTCCCTGCCGATTATCGTTATCACTGCATATGGCACGGTTGAGAGTGCTGTAGAAGCGCTGCGCAATGGCGCCTTTGACTACATCACCAAGCCGTTTGAAACCGATGAGATCCGCTTGACAGTCGCGCGAGTTTTCGAGCATACCCGGTTGCTGGAAGAGAACCGTCATCTGCATCAGGAGCTGGAAGAGCACTATCGTTTCAGCGGAATTGTCGGTAAATCGCCGATCATGGCGGATATTTACGACATGGCCGCTTCGGTGGCGGTGAGTAACGCCAGCGTCCTGATCACCGGCGAAAGCGGCACCGGAAAAGAGCTGGTCGCCCGATCGATTCACTATAATTCGCCGCGCAAAGATAAACCGTTTATCGTGTTGAATTGCGCGGTTTATTCTGAAGGTGTGCTTGAGAGTGAGCTGTTCGGCCACGAAAAAGGTGCCTTTTCCGGAGCAGTTGCGCAGAAAAAGGGGCGTTTTGAGTTGGCCGATCAGGGTACCCTGTTTATCGACGAAGTGGCCGAAATGAGTGCCTCTGCCCAGGTTAAGCTGTTGCGGGTGATTCAGGAGCAGGAATTTGAGCGGGTCGGTGGGATCCGCACCATCAAAACAGATGTGCGGATCGTCGCGGCCACCAATAAAGATCTGGTTGAGCAGGTGCGCAAGGGAGAATTTCGCGAAGATCTCTATTACCGCTTGAACGTGGTACATATTGAATTACCACCCTTGCGAGAGCGTCGTGAAGATATTGAACCCCTGGCCGAACATTTCCTTCACAAATACACTGGTGAAACCGGCAAGAAAATCAACCAGATTGCCCCTAAAGCGATCGGTTGTCTGGTGGCCCATGAATGGCCGGGAAACGTCCGGGAGTTGCAGAACGCCATCGAGAGAGCGGTGGTTTTGAGTCGCAGTGACGTGATCACCCCGCGTGATTTGCCTCAGGATGTGCGCGGTGACAGTGAAATCTGTCTGACCCTGCCGCAGCAGGGAGGCAACCTGACCGTGATCCTCGAAGATTTGGAACGCCAACTGATCATTCAAACCCTGCGCCGCGAAGGAGCCTCTCAAACCCGGGCAGCCGATACCCTGGGGATCGCTCGCACCACACTGCGCTACAAAATGGAAAAATACGGCCTGATCGACCGTCAGGACTGACAGATACCCGTCAGTGGTGGATCTAGCCCAGGCGGGTTAATGAGGGTAATGAGCATGTGGGTTCAGTCGCTTAGGGAGTGTTATTGGCATTCCTCTGAGAGGTACATTCCTTGCTTTGAAACATCATCTGTCTAGCCTTTTCGGCTTTTGGTTTTGAACTTCTCGGAGTCTTAGATTCGATGCGAAGCATTTTGGTTTTATTATTTCTTCTGATCAGCGTTCCGGCTGGTGCCTGCTTCGGTCCCAAGCTGTTTTTGGGAACCCCACCCGGCGTAGAGGGCGAACTGCTGTTTCACCTGGTGTCGATTTATGTCAAGGAAAAGACCGGCATTGAGTCGTTACGGCTGGAAATGACGGCCGAACAGACCGCTGACGGATTACTGAAAAAAGAAGAGGTTGACCTGGCTTTTGATCACAATCAAAGTCAGCAGTGGGGTGCCTTGCTTCAGGTCGGGGAACAACTCTATTTGCTTTCCGGTCCACGACCGACCCAGGATCTGCAGTTCACCACGGTACCGCGGGTCCTGAGTAAATTGCAGCGGCTGCTGGACGCAGATGATCTTTCTCATTTGCGGCAGCAGGTGACCGCTGGGGTGCTGCCAGCCAAGGCCGTGCGCAGCTACTATATGCAGCAGGGCTGGATCTGATGCGCCTATTGCTGTTAGTTGCTCTGCTTCTGCTGAGCGGCTGTGCCGCTTCGGTGGCCCCGCCTGCAGTTGTCGATTATGCACAATTGCCGGTTATCGGCGGCGTTTTGACCCATGATACAATCCTGGATGGTGATTATCTGTTGGCGACCGATCTGCAGGTGCCTCACGGGTTGACCCTGACCATCGCTGCGGGTAGCCGAATCTACATCCAACCCTCTGACAGCACTAAAATCGACCCGGAGTATCTTTCCCGCGAAGTCGAACTGCTGGTGCGTGGCCGCCTGCTGGCCCTTGGCAGCGCTGAACGACCGATCCGTTTCATCCCGCTAGGAAAGAATTCTTCAGACATCCTCTGGGCCGGGATCGAACTGGTTGCCAGCCAGGGCAGCCGTCTGCATTACCTGATTATCGAACAGGCCGAAGCTGGTCTACTCTGCTTGGATTCATCGCCACAAGTGGCTTCTATGGAGATCCTGCGCAGTCGCTACGGAATTATTCTACAACAATCCAGCGCCCCGCAAATATCAGACAGCCTGCTTGCCGATGGTGAGGGTGGTCTGTTCTGCTGGGATCAGAGTGCTCCGCTGATTGAGAGCAGCCGAATTGTTCGCCAGCAGGAAGAGGGCGTTTATCTGGGCAGGGATTGCCAGGCCAGGCTGAGCGGGAATTTAATTGAGCAGACCGATCGCGCTCTGGTGTTGCCAACGGGAATCACCGTTGCTGCCGATAACCGGCTGGTCAACAACCGGCTTGATGTCGTGCATTATCCTCAAGAGGGCAAATGATGAAAATCCTCTGGCCCCTGCTGATGTTGCTGTTGCTGCCGCTGTCCGGGTTTGCGCAGTTGCATTACCAGGGCGAGACCTCTCTCTACGAAGATACTATCTGGGAAGGGGAGGTGCTGGTTGACGGAATTCTGACGGTGGCGATGGGCGCCACGCTTGAAATTCGCCCGGGAACGGTGGTTCGGTTTACCCGTTTTGACAGTAATGCCGACCAGATCGGTGAGCACGAACTATTTGTTCAGGGGCGGCTGTTGGCGCTTGGCACCGCCGAGCAGCCGATTCTGTTTACTTCGGCCGAACCGGAGCCGCGCATCGCGGACTGGGGCGCATTAAACATGATGATGAGTGAAGAAGGGCAGAACCGGTTGGAGCACTGCATCGTCGAATATGCCTATCGTGGTTTTCACGCCCATTTTTCCCGCGCCGAACTCAAACACAGCCGCTTTCGTTTCAATCAGCGTGGTGCCCAGTTTCAGGAGTCGGAGGTAAGTGTCGAAAATTGTGAGTTTATAAGTAACTTCAACGGACTGCAGTTTCGTGACTCGACAGTCCTCTTGCGAAACAGCAATGTTCGCGATAACCAGTGGGGTGTGCGGGCCGTTTTCGTTAAATTGCGGCTTGAAGGCTGTGAGATCACCGGTAATCGGGTCAATGGCATCAGTCTGCGTGACTCTGAATTTATCATCAGCAATAATTTGCTGCACAATAATCGCCGTGGTCTCTACCTGCAGCGCAGCCGTGGCCAGGCCGAGCAAAATCAGATCACCGGAAATCGCGAACATGGCATCTATCTTGAAGATAGTATCGCTGACCTAAGCCAGAACCTGTTGCGGGATAACGGCCGCTCTGGTTTGAAAGTCTTCAATGCCGGTGGGCGGATCGCTGAAAATCGCTTCGAC
Source organism: uncultured Desulfuromonadales bacterium (assembly GCA_947259685.1). The sequence goes on from CAMYNC010000060.1 coordinate 6,186, forward strand.
GGCAATCATCAGTTTTCCCTGGTCAATGCCGGCCAGGATGATTTCACCCTGGAAGCGAATCGGTTTGCATCTCAAGGTGTCAGGATTCTCGATCAGCAAACTCGCGCCGATGTCGGTCGGATCGAATTGAGCACCCCGGTTACGCGGATCCCAGCCAGAGGCCAATAGTTTCTTTTCGTATATGAGGTTTATTTTGATCATTCGCAGACTCCTGAGCTTCCTCCTGCTTCTGCTGCCACTGTTGTTGGTTGCTTGTCAGTCGCCTACAGATCGCCCGGTGATGAAGATCGGCTATATGAACTGCAACAGCGAGGCGGAGACCCAAGCCCGCTTCAAGCCGCTCACTAAGTATTTGTCCGAACAGCTGAATGTCGATTTCCAGGCGGTGCCGGTCGACACCCAGGATTTCCCGGAGCGTTTCGCCGCCGGGGAATTTGAATTCACCCATACCAATTCCCTGGTTTACGTGATCATGCGCGAGAATCAGCAGTTGGAGCTGGTCGCTACGGAAAAGCGCGGTAATTATGGCACCCATACCGCTGGCGCAATCATTGCTCGCAAGGATAGCGGCATCAAGACGCTTGCCGACATCAAGGGCAAGCGGATGATCTTCGGGCCCCAACTGGCGCCGAGCGGCTTTCTTGCTCAGTACGACCTGATGCTGCGGGAAGGGATCGATCCGGAGTTGGATATCGCCTACTACGCCATCCCGTCCGGTTCGTTCAAGCATGAAAAGGTTGTCTATGGGGTCTATTTCGGCCAGTACGATGTTGGCGCCTCGCCAGCCCTCGATCTGGAACTGATGACCAAAGAAGGTAAGATAACCGCCGATGATTTTGTCATTCTTGGCCAGAGTCCGATCTTTCCCTACTGTACTTTTGGTGCTCGGAAAGACGTCGATAAACAACTGGTACAGAAATTTCAACAGGCGCTGGTTGAACTGACGCATGCTGATACGGTTGATTACCAGGGGGAGCAGCTCAAAGTGCTGGCTTCCGCTTGGATTGATGGTTTTGAAGCCCTGGAGGATAGCGATTACAACCTGCTGCGGGAAATGGCCAAACGGGCCAACATGCCGCCCTACCAGGAGTTCTGAATTTGTTGAAGGATCGTTTCGATATTCTGCTGGGGGGCTTATTGCTGCTCTGCGCTGCGGTGATTAGCGGCCTGCTGCTCGGGGGGGGGTCCCAGGCCTCTCAGCGCGATCTGGCTGTGGACAAAGCACTGGAGCAGGAAATCGCCTACCAAGCGAAAGTCAGTTTTCTCGAGCGCCTTTATGCACCGGTCAGCGAACTGCGTTTTGCCGGACAGAATGAAGCGGCGCTGCTTAAGTTGGACGAACTCTCCCGGCGCTATCCTGATGAAGCTCACGGTGAACTGTTGCGCGGAGAGATTCTTCTGCAGCTGCAGGCGATTCCTGAAGCGACTGCTCATCTGGCTCGCGCGGTGCGGATGAACGGCGATTATGTCGATCAGCACAGCCCCCTGTCACGCCGTGACCTGTTCGAACATTTGCTGACTGAGCAGTTGGCGGTGATCAAGCGCCGAGCAGACAACAATTCCTCTGCGACGGCCTTGCAGGCCGCCTTGAAAGATCTTTATTACCTGCAGGGTCGACTGGCGGGAGGTTGCGAATAATGCCGCTGGCGTTGCGTGATCCGCATACCTGGCTGGTGATGCTGGCCGGAGGACTGCTAGGCCTCAGCGGCGTCTGGCTGATGGTGCTCGGCAATCCCCAGAACTCAGGCATCTGCGTCTCCTGCTTTTTGGAGAACAGCGCCGGAGCCCTCGGTTTCCATGACAACGCGCGCATGCAGTATTTACGGCCGGAACTGATCGGGTTTGTCCTCGGCTCCACCCTGGCCGCGGCACTTTTTCGCGAATTTTCCTCTCGTGGCGGCAGCGCGCCCTTGCCGCGCCTGCTCTCCGGGATCTTCCTGATCGTCGGCTGCTCGGTGTTTATCGGTTGCCCGATCAAGCTGTTTTTTCGGCTGGCGGCGGGTGATCTGACTACCCTGACCGGATTGGCCGGACTGGCGGTCGGTGTCTGGCTCGGTCTCAAAGGGCTGGCGGTCGGTGTGCACCTTGGCAGCCCCGCCAAGCAGCGGGGTGGCTCCGGATTCTGGACCCCGCTGCTGTTTCTGGTGCTGTTGGGCTTTTTGTTGGCTCGGCCAGGTTTTATTTTGTTTTCCGAACGGGGCAGCGCCGCCGAAGCTGCTCCGGTGCTGATCGCCTTGCTGGTTGGACTGCTTCTCGGTGCCATTGCCCAGCGGACCCGCTTTTGCATTACCGGCAGTTTGCGCGACCTGTTCATTATGGGTACCAGATCTCAGCTGTTCTGGGGGTTCCTGGTGTTTATCCTGCTCGCATTTGCAGCTTCGGTGGTCACCGGCAATTTTAAGCCAGGCTTTTATGGCCAGCCAGGTGCCCACCTCGATCTGCTCTGGAGTTTTTTGGGTATGCTGCTGGTCGGTTCGGTCTCTGTGTTGATCGGTGGTTGTCCTTTTCGTCAGTTGATCAAAGCGGGGGAAGGGGATGCTGACGCCGGTTTGGTGGTGGTCGGAATGTTGATCGGCGCTGGGCTGGTCCAATCCTGGCAGATTGCCGGGACCGCTGCAGGTGTCTCGCTTTATGGCAAGGTTGCGGTAGTTGCCGGACTGGCTTTCTTCCTGCTCAACCTGTTGTTGTTTCGCGAACGTTCCGCCAGTTAAGACCAAACCCGAAAAGATGTCACCGCAGAGAACGCAAAGATCGCCGAGGCATTCTGAGTAAATCCTATTTTGCTCTGCGTACTTTGCGTTCTTGCCTCAAGGCGCCTACTTCTGGCGAGTGAGTGAAACGAACGGGCGGTAAAAAAAATTCAGGTTTTGGTAATGCTTACTGGAGCCAAGTGGATAATCTAAACAGAAGAAAAGGATTGCTTTTGTCTGTCTTACTACGAAATCCAGATATTGTCTGGCGGCATGAAAAGCGCCGCGAAGAGCAGGTGCTGAACGAACTGGAAGCGGGAGGGGATGTTGAAGAACGCGGGACGGTTATTCTGTTGATCTCCGGTATGATGCATCAGCTCAACCTGCTCGGTGGGATGATCTGGGCTCAGTGCGATGGCAGCCGGAGTCAGGAGCAGATCATCGATGGTCTGCTGGAAGAGTTCGATGCCGAACGCGAGATTATCGCTGCAGACGTTGCTGAATTTGTACAAGACCTACTAAAACGAGGCTGGCTGATTTATGGCTGATGTAATATCCGAACAGTTTTCTGCGCCACTGACTTTTAACTGGACCCTGTCTTATCGTTGTAACTTCAGTTGCAGCCATTGTTACAGCCGTGATGAAGCGGCTGAAGAGCTGCCGACCGAGCAAATCAAGCAGATTGTTGATGTGTTGGTCAAACAGCAGGTGCCGTTTATCAATTTTGGCGGCGGTGAACCGCTGATCCGAAAGGATCTGCTGGAGATCACCCGCTACGCCAGTGGCCAAGGGCTCAACGTATCGATGAACTCCAACGGCTGGCTGCTCGACCAGGCCACCGCTCAGGAATTGAAAGCGGCCGGTTTCAAAAGTGTCGGTATCAGTATCGACAGCGCCACCGGCGCCTCGCACGATGAATTCCGCAACATGCCTGGTTCTTTCGAAAAAGCCACCGCCGCCCTTGACGCCCTGCATCAGGCCGGCATCAAAACCACCATGAGTTCGGTGATCTCGCGAATCAATTTTCAGGATTTCCGCTCACTGCTCGATTTGGCGAGAAAACATCATGTGGCGCAGATCTACCTGCATAATTTCAAGTGCAGCGGTCGCGGCTTTAAAAACCGCGAAGATCTCGATCTGACTCCCGATGAGTGGAAAGAGTTTTACGTTGAGGCTTTGCAGGTGAAAAACGAAACCGAGGATCTGCTGATCTCCTTTGATGATCCGGTAATCGCTTCGTTGCCCGGTTACCAGGAAGAGTCCTTGGTAAAAGGGAGCAGCTGCGGCAAGCTCTCCTTGCATCTGCGCCCGAATGGCGACATTACTCCCTGTGGGTTCATTCCATTGGTAGTTGGTAATATTTTGTCGGATGATTTTGAGGATTTGTGGTACAATTCACCTGTTTTAAACGGCATGCGCAACAAGGAAGCCAAAGGTAAATGTCAGGGTTGTGGATCCTACCAGGACTGTCTGGGAGGCTGCACGGCACGGGCTTTTGCCACTACAGGTGATTTAAGCGAACCTGATCCTCATTGTTGGAAGTAATAGCACTGGTCACATTAACCCGAACAAGTTAGGAGGTCACGAGATGAAAAAGTACCTGAAACCCCGGGTGGTCGGTTCCTCGAACGTTCATCCCTGCTAAACGGACTGGGGGGGCAGGCAACTGCCCCCCCAATTCTTTTTCTGAAGAGTAACGCTTATGGCTGTCGATCTTCTCGACGCACCCTTGCGCATCAGTTGGGATTTCTGTCCCTTAAACGAGCCACCTTTAAGCCGGAAACTGCTATTGTCTGTCGCTGAGCAGCTAACCGCCGGTGGTATATTTTTCGTCACCCTTGAAGCAGCGCCTCTGGCTCATCCGGACATTCAGGAAGTATTGTCAATACTTCGGCAGGGTGGTTGCCAAGTGGCATTGCTCAGCGACGGATCGCCAGCCGAGGTGAAGACTTTGGCGCGGCTTGATGATAATTTCGCCTTGTTTATCGATGCCGGGTCGTTTTGTCGCTCCGGTGAGCTGGATGAATCCTCCCTGGCCGCTGCTTTACAGGAAATCCGTCAATATCATAAAAATCCAGCCTTGCTTTGGACTCCAGTGGCGAAGCAACTGGCTTTGCTTCCGGAATTATTACACTTCTGCACCCGGCATCAGGTTGGCCGTTTTAAGTTGCCAAACCAGAAGATCAGTGTTAATTCTGCAGATTCAGCGGCTGAAAATCTGCCTGATTGTAGTGATCTTGAAGAGTTGGAGCAACTGGTGGAAATCAAGGGACTGCCTGCGGTCGACGGATTGCAGCTTGAGGTTCACGACCTGTTTCTCTGGGAACTGCTGCAACCGCTTACTGGCGGGCAGCGTTCAGAATATGGTGGCTGCCAGGCCGCCAACAGCCTTGGACATATTTCCGTCTCAGGCGAACTTTTCCCCTGCTCATCCTGGCCGCTGTCTCTCGGTAGCCTGTTGGAAGCAGACCTGCTCGACCTCTGGCAATCTGCCCAGCGGCTGCAAATTCGCAAGGAGATTGCCCAAACGCCTGCCGGCTGTGACGGTTGCCGTGATTATTCGATCTGCTTTGGCGGCTGTCGGGGGCTCTCTAGCTACTGCCGGAAGGACGGTCTGGGGCGCGATCTGCTCTGTCATGAGCGGCGGTGAAAGAATTTATAGATGAATGAGCTGATCTATCTCGATAATGCCGCCACCAGTCATCCGAAACCGGAGGCTGTTTACCTGGCCATGGATGCGGCCTTGCGACGTGGGGCCAGCCCTGGTCGTGGTGGACACCAGCAGGCGCTGTCTGCCGAACGAATGGTTTTTGAAGCGCGTGAAGCTCTGGCAGATTTCTTTAACGCTCCCGATTCAGAACAATTTATTTTTACTGCCAATGCCACGGTGGCGATTAACCTGGCGCTGTTTGGGCTGCTGTTGCCCGGAGATCGGGTCGTGACCAGCTCTCTGGAGCACAATGCCGTGAGTCGACCGCTGCGGGCGTTGCAGGATCGTGGTGTCAAGGTTGAGAAGGTTGCTGCAGGACCAGCGGGTGTGACCTCTGTTGCAGCCATTAAGCACGCCTGCTTACAGACAAGAACCCGCTTGCTGGTGATGAACCATTGCTCCAACGTTTATGGCGCCCTGCAGCCGGTGGAGGATCTAGGCCCCTGGTGCCATGAACGGGGGATTCTGTTCATGGTGGATGGTTCGCAGAGTGCCGGCTGCCTGCCGATCGATTTTCAAGCTCTGCAGGTCGATCTGTTCGCCGCACCTGGCCATAAAGGCATGCTGGGGCCGCAGGGAACCGGGTTTTTGTATGTGCGCAAAGGGCTGCAATTGACGCCGCTGATTTACGGCGGCACCGGCGGCAGCAGTCATTCCGATCTGCCACCGGAGCAGTTTCCGGAACGTCTGGAATGCGGAACGCTGAACACCCCGGGTTTGGCCGGACTTAAGGCCGCCATCGGGTTTCTGCAACAGGTTGGGGTGGATAAGGTTCGGGCGCATGAACTCCAGGCGATAGAGCGACTGCTTGAGGGGTTGTGGGCCATTGATGCTGTGACGGTCTACGGACCCACATCCGCCTTGAACCGTGGGGCGGCGATCTCCTTTAACCTGCGGCACTACGACCCGGCGGAGGTCGGTTTTCTGCTTGATCAGCAACACCAGATCAGCCTGCGGATCGGTCTGCATTGTGCGCCCGATGCCCACCGCGCCATCGGCACCTATCCGCTGGGTACGGTTCGCGTCAGTCCCGGCTATTTCACCACAGATAGCGAAATCGATACTTTTCTAGCCGCAGTGCAATCGCTTGCTGAACAACGCCAAGATTGCTGACTGGTGCTCAGGGCAAAGGAATGCGATAATGATGACTATGTTTCGTCAGTTGGCCACTGCTATGACACTGATTTTCCTGGTCTCCTGTTCCTTGGCACCAGAACAGCCCGTCACCCGGAAAATGCTGAAAAATTCTGGAGTCTATCGGTCTTTTAAGATCGATGAGTCGCCCGAAGAAGTTTTGAATGCCCTCAACGTTGAAGGTGAGGTGGTCCTTAAAGCCCTGGAAGGTAACCGGCCGGTTTTTGTTAAGATTCTGGCGACCGCCGATGGCTTGCAGATCTCCTCTTATGATCGCTGATAAAGAGCTGTTGTTGACCTGCTAACTCCAGAATGAAGGTTGTGATGCGATGAAAAATTATGTCCTTGATACCAATGTGCTGCTGCATGATCCTCAGGCTATTTTCAAATTTTCAGATAATAATGTCATTGTTCCGCTGACAGTCATTGAAGAGATCGATCGATTCAAGAAAGAACAGAGCGAGACCGGTCGCAATGCACGACAGATTTCACGGATGATCGATGAATTTCGCGAACGTTGCAAGCTTGTTGAGGGGGTTAAGCTCGACAATGGTGGGACCTTCAAGGTGGCCATCTACCGCGAAGAATTCCTCAAGAAACTGCCCCCGGAGTTACAGGTAGACCAGGGGGACAACCGGATTCTGGCGGTGGCCAAAGATCTGGAAGAAAGCCAGCCGGAAGGCTCGGTCGTTTTTATCACCAAAGATATCAACCTGCGGATCAAGGCCGACACCATCGGCATGCATGCCGAGGATTATCAGAACGACAAGATCGCAATTGATGATCTTTATACCGGCACCAGTGAAATCCAGGTTGATCGCGAAGCGGTCGATCTGTTTTTTGAACAGGGCTATCTGGAGGTTGATGAGGAATATAATGCCAATCAGGGGATTACCCTGATCGATTCCAGCAACCCATCGCATTCGGCAATCGGTCGTTATGATGCGATGAGTCGCCGCCTGACCAATCTGCTCCGAGTTCCCAAAGAAGGGGTTTGGGGAATTCATCCGCGCAACCGCGAACAGCAGTTTGCCTTTGATCTGTTGCTGAATGATGATGTCCAGCTGGTGTCACTGGTCGGAAAAGCCGGTACCGGGAAAACCCTGCTGGCAATTGCCGCCGGTTTGTATAAAACCGCTGATGAAAGCGTTTATAGTCGCTTGTTGGTGTCTCGCCCGGTTTTCCCTATGGGCCGGGATCTCGGTTTTCTGCCGGGGGATGTCGAGGAAAAGCTGGCTCCCTGGATGCAACCGATCTTCGATAATGTCGAACTGCTGCTCTCCAGCGTTGATGAAGGAGGCAAGCGCAAACGCGGCTATCGCGAATTGATCGATCTTGGCTTAATGGAAATTGAACCCTTGACCTATATTCGTGGTCGCTCCATCCCACGCCAGTATATGATTGTCGATGAAGCACAAAACTTGACTCCACACGAAATCAAGACAATTATTACCCGCGCCGGCGAAGGAACCAAGATCGTCCTCACTGGCGACCCGTACCAGATTGATAATCCTTACGTCGATTCGTCAAGCAACGGTTTGACCTTTTCCGTTGAGCGTCTTAAGGGGCAGGAGATTTCCGGCCATATGACCTTGACCAAAGGTGAGCGTTCGCCATTGGCGGAACTTGCGGCGAACCTGCTTTAAGCAATAGCTTTAACTAGAACCTGAATCAGTGAGTAGCTGGTGGCGAATTGCACAAGTCATTGAATTGCCTACGTGCTCCATAAATCACCGCTGAACCTTTGGGTGCAGCTAAGATTTCTGAAGCACTTATTCAATCCAAGCACTTGCACACTTCATCCATCTTCCACTCAATGATCCAGGTAGAAGTATTCTGAATGTTGTTACTTGCTCTCGAAAGCTCCTGCGACGAAACTGCCGCTGCCGTGGTTCGTGACGGCAGAGAAGTGCTCGCCAACCTGATCGCCTCGCAGGTCGATTTGCATGCGGTTTACGGTGGCGTGGTCCCCGAATTGGCCTCGCGACGTCACCTGGAGGTGATTAACCCCCTAGTGACCGAGGCCCTGGCCAAAGCCGGGGTTGGCAACGATGATTTGGATGGGCTGGTCGTCACCCGCGGGCCGGGACTGGTCGGCGCACTGCTGGTCGGTTTATCTTTTGCCAAAGCCTTCGCCTACGCTTGCCAGATCCCACTGGTCGGGGTCCACCATATCGAAGGGCACATCCTCGCCATCCAGCTGGAACAGCAGGTTGCCTATCCCTTTCTGGCCGCTGCGGTATCCGGCGGGCACACCCACCTGTATCGGGTCGACGGCATTGGTCAATACCGTCTGCTTGGCCGAACTGTTGATGACGCCGCCGGTGAGGCATTCGATAAAGTAGCCAAAATGCTCAAGCTGGGTTATCCCGGTGGGCCGGTTATTGACAAACTGGCCGCTCAAGGGGATGACGGCGGAATCGTTTTTCCGCGGCCGATGTTGAAAAAAGCGAACGCCGATTTCAGCTTTTCCGGAATGAAAACCGCAGTTCTTAACCATCTGCATGGCCTGGGCGCTGCCCCTGACGATAAACAGATCGCCCAGATCGCATCGGCATTTCAGATTGCAGTGGTTGATGTGATCACCAAAAAAACTCTGCGGGCAGCGGCAACGGAAGGCTTGACGCGGATTGTCGTTGCCGGTGGGGTTGCCTGCAATAGCGGCTTGCGGCAGCGGTTTGCCGAGATTGCCGAAGAAAAAGGACTGCAGGTGCATTTTCCTTCACCAATTCTCTGTGCAGATAACGCTGCCATGCTTGCGGTGGCGGGTGACTTCTATCTGTCCCAAGGCCTCAGATCAGACCTTGACCTGAATGCAGTTTCCAGCTGGCCACTGGAACAAGTAACCTGTTTATAGTTCGATAGCTTTGAAAGCATCCAGGCTAGCCATCGAGACAACTCATACTTTGTGCCTTGGCGTTTTGGTGGCCAAGCTTTTATTTGTTTTTGGTAGGTGAGGTTTCTCGCATGTGGCGGCGATGGGGTTTCTTTCGACAATTTAAGCTCAACCTGATACGGCTGGTCCGCCTGCGTGCCGAACCTGATGCCATTGCCCGTGGCATGGCACTTGGGTTGTTTGTCGGCATGACCCCGACCTTCGGCATCCAGATGTTTCTGGCGTTATTTTTTGCCTTTTTGTTCCGGCAAAACAAGATCGCCGCACTGATCGGTGTCTGGATCACGAACCCGTTTACTGCGCCATTTATCTATGGTCTCGAGTATGAAGTTGGTCGGATTTTTCTCAGCATGCCACGCCCCCATGCACCGCTGCAGTTTACTCTTGAGGCCCTCACTGAGCTCGGTTGGCAGTTTGCAGCCCCCCTTTCTCTCGGCAGTCTAGTGCTCGGCATTCCGTTTTCCTTGATCGGCTACGCACTGACCCTGCGCTTTATCCCTAGCCTTCGCCAGTGCCGGATTCCGCGCTGGCCGCGCCGTCGTCAGGAAGATCAGGCCTCCGAATGAATAACACCAATTACCGTACCAAGAAACGTTTCGGTCAACATTTTCTCCATGATCGCTCAGTGATCGACCGAATCGTGGTCGCAGCTCAGATTGAGGCGGCGGATGAAGTTGTTGAAATCGGCCCCGGACTTGGGGTGCTCACTGATGAACTCTTGCCGCGTGCCGCCCATGTGCACGTGATGGAGATTGATCGGGATCTCATCGCGCGGCTGGAAGCCCGTAATGATCAGCGGTTAACGGTGCATGCCGGCGATGTCCTCAAAACCGACTGGCGGCAGAGCCTGCCGCAGCCTCCTTATACGCTGGTTGCCAATCTGCCTTACAACATATCCAGTCAGATTGTTTTTCGCTTGCTGGAACACCGCCAGCTTTTCAAACGCCTGGTGTTGATGTTTCAGCGCGAAGTCGGTGAACGCCTGGCGGCTGAACCGGGCGGGAAAGATTACGGCATCCTATCGGTTCTTTGCCAACTCTGGTATGACATCCGCATGGTCACCCTGGTTAAACCTGGGGCGTTTAATCCCCCACCAAAAGTCGATTCGATTGTGCTCGATTTTCAACCTCTGGCGCAGCCGCGGGTTGATCCGATCGATGAAGCCTTTTTCCGCAAAGTTGTTAAGGCGGCCTTTACCCAGCGGCGCAAAACTTTGCGCAATAGTCTCGCCGCCGGTGGTTTTTCCGCTGAGCAGGTCACCCAGGCGCTGCTGGAAGCACAGATCGATCCCGGCTGTCGGGGCGAAACCTTGCACCTCGAAGATTTTTCCCGTCTGACCAAATCACTGTTTCATCTGCAGAAAAAATAATCACTCTTAATCTCACCTTGCTTCGCCTGTCAGCATCGATTATCATTTCTGGATGATCATTAGAGCCATTCCAACTCAAAGCCTAACAGCTCGGTCTGACTATCTAATTTTCGCTCAAAGGAGCCAGGGATGAAAATAACCGTAGCGCGAGGCGGACGTCTGTCCGATAGCCAGGATGCGGACTTGCAGATCGGTGAACTAGAAGAAGAGTTAAAGCGTTCAGGGCAGGGGGAATGGCTGCCGGAATTAAGTCGCTTGGCGACGCTGCTTGGCGCTCAAATCCCCGGCAACTTTCTGGCTTCATTGAGTCACGCTGATCTGGCAACGCACCTGACTCGGATCGGCGAATTTCTACGTTATCGGCAAGCGGTGGTTAAGGTCGAGCTTCTTCCTCAAGCCGAACCAGGGCGCTATTCTCTGTTGTGCAGCTCAGCAGACGCCAATCACATCTTTTCTTCTGTGCAGGAATATCTGCAACGCAAGTCCCTGCACTTTCGCGTCATCTGCCATCCCATATTTTCTGTCGAGCGAGATGCCGGAAAACTCATCCGCTTGGCTGAAGGGGACACGACCCTGCCGCAGGAATCTTTTATCTGGATGGAACTCGACCGGCTGCCGGTCCGGCTGCTTAAGGAGCTCCAGCTCGGGGTCAGCAGCATTATCACTGCCGCACTTAAAATCTATCGCGATCGCGTGCAGACCCGCCGGCGGTTCGATAATCTATGCGAAATTGAAAATCTGGCCAAATTCGTCGACCTTTTCGACTGGTTGAAGGAAGACAATTTCATCCCGGTCGCCGGCCGTTGTTATCACTACGACGGTAGCAACCCAGCTGCTGAGTTGGTTGAAGAGCCGGAACAGGCGCTCGGCTTGTCTGAACTCTACGATCAACCTTTCGATGTGAATATCCCGCCGGTCCCATTGACTCCGCAACTGATCGAGTCCATGGTCCGGCATAGCGGCGATGTGGCTTTGGAAAAAACCGAACTGCGTTGCCCGCTGCACCGATTTGAGCGGCTGACCTATATCGGCTTTCGTGAACTGCTGGCGGATGGTGGTTATCGTGAACATGCCTTCTGGGGTTTTTACACCCAGCGGAGCATTGATGACAATACCTTCTCAATACCGGCTCTGCGGCAACGGATCGAGCAGGCTCAGGCGCAACTGAACATTCCCCACGACAGCCATAATTATCGGAAAACCGTGCAAATTTTCAACACCTTCCCCAAGGTCGAACTGTTTTTGATGGGAGATGACGAGCTGCGCCGGATGATGCGCTCCTTTACCCAGCTCCATCGACAGGCTGGCGTCAAGGTGGTGGTTGCGCCCAGTATGTCGGATCACAGTTTAACCCTGCTGCTGATCATGCCGAAAGACTACTATAACCCGGACCATATTGCTCGGGTGGAAGTCTATCTGCGCCGGTACTTCCGGGCGCTCTCGGTTGAGTCAAGGCTGATCCATCTGTCTTCCGATTATTTGAGCCTGCACGTCAATCTGCGCATGCAGAAAAAAGAAGTGAATATTGAACTGCTGCAGCTCGAACAGGGGCTGACCCGCCTGGCGCTGCCCTGGAAACTGAAATTCCGCGATCTGCTGGAGAAGAATTTCGTCGCTGATTCCTTCGATATCTGGGAACGCTATATCAAGGCCTTCGATCGCGATTACCGAGCCCGCACCCACCCGCGGTTTGCGGTGCGCGATGTGAGCAATGTCGAACAACTTCTGCGGGAACAGCAGGACCTGTTCGATATCTGGGGGCCGTTCCATGAGCGGGACGATTACTATCGCTTGCAATATTACAGTCTCCAGGAAAGTTACCTTAACGACCTGATGCCGTTCTTGGAAAACCTGGATCTGTTTGTCATCGAAGAGGTCGATTTCACCCTTGATATCTCTGATCAGCAAGCGCATATCAAAAGTTTCGCGATCCGGCCTAAATCGATCAGCATCCTTGACTTCAAGGACACCCGCCCGTTGCTGTTGGAAGCCCTGCTGGCCCTGAAAAGCAAAGCGGTGGAAAATGACTACCTGCATCGGCTGTTACCGATTACCGGCCTCAGCTGGCGCCAGATCGATGTTTTCCGCGGTTATCGCAACTATTATTTCCAACTCGGTGCCCCGTTTACCAAAAAACGGGTGGCTTTTGCGCTGATCAATAACGCCAAGGTCACCCTGCTGCTCTATCGCTACTTTGAAGGGCGTTTTAAGCCTACTGCAGACTGGGCTGACCCGATGACCCGCGAAATAGAGGTCCTCTCACCGATCCGGCAGGAGTTGGTCGCAGCATTGGAAGAAGTGAGCGATAGTAATGAGGATCGGATTCTGCGCACGTTGTTTAACCTGATCGACTCGACAGTGCGGACTAACTTCTATCTGCGTTGCGCGCAGGAGGATTATTTCTTTTCCTTCAAGGTCAGTTCCCTCGGGGTTATCGATATGCCTGCCCCCAGGCCGCTTTACGAGGTCTATGTCCATTCGGCGCAGATGGAAGGTATCCATCTGCGCGGCGGCAAGGTCGCTCGGGGCGGGATCCGCTGGTCCGACCGTCCCGATGATTTCCGCACCGAGGTTCTCGGCCTGGTGAAAGCGCAAATGACCAAAAATGCTGTCATTGTTCCGGTCGGTTCTAAAGGGGGCTTTGTCACCAAGCGCTCCAGCCTTGACCGTGAGCGGATGGGCGAGATGGTGAAACAGGCTTACCAGACTCTGATGCGCGGTCTGCTTGATCTCACCGACAACCGGACCAGTGAGGGTCTCGTGCGCCCGGACGGGATCATTGCCTATGACGATTTTGATCCCTATCTGGTGGTCGCGGCCGACAAAGGCACCGCCCATCTCCCCGATACCGCCAACGCCGTCAGTGAATCCTACAACTTCTGGTTGGGGGACGCCTTCGCCAGCGGCGGCTCACACGGATATGACCACAAAAAGTTGGGCATCACCGCCCGTGGCGCCTGGGAAAGCGTCAAGCGGCTGTTCCGGGAGATGGAACATGATACCCAGAGTCAGCCCTTCACGGTTGTCGGTATCGGCGATATGGGTGGTGATGTGTTCGGCAACGGCATGTTGCTTTCGCGTAAAATAAAGCTTCTGGCGGCGTTTAATCACCTGCATATCTTCCTCGATCCCGACCCCGATCCGGAAACCTCCTACTTGGAGCGAGAAAGGCTGTTCAAGTTACCCCGTTCCAGTTGGGCCGATTACAATCCGGAGTTAACCTCCGCGGGTGGTGGAGTCTTTTCCCGGCAGGCTAAAGAGATCCCGCTCTCGAAAGAAGTGGCGGCCTGGCTCGGGGTGCGCGCGAAGTCGGTCGATGTGCCCACCCTGATTCAGTTATTGCTCAAAGCGCAGGTTGATCTGCTCTGGAATGGCGGCATCGGCACCTACGTAAAGTCAAGTGTGGAAAAACATGAAGATGCCGGCGATCGCGCCAATGATGCGGTGCGGATCGATGCTCCCCAGCTCCAGGCCAGGGTGATAGGCGAGGGGGGTAACCTGGGAATGACCCAACTTGCGCGGATCGAATACGCCAAGCTGGGCGGCAAGCTCAATACCGATGCCATTGATAATTCAGCCGGAGTCGACAGCTCCGACCACGAAGTCAATCTGAAAATTCTGCTGAAACTGTTGCTGCAAAAAGACCAGCTGAAAACTATGGCCCAGGGCTATCAACTGCTCGAAGAAATTGAAGAAACGGTCTGTCACGATGTGCTGGCCAACAATTACACCCAGACCCTGTCGATTTCGCTGGATGAAATCCGTTGCCTTTCGGATGTTGAGCCCTACCTGGAGTTAATGGATCGTCTCGGTCGCTCCGGGTTGCTCGATCGCCGGGACGAATTTCTTCCCAGCCGCAAAGAAGTCGCCGGCCGCCAACCGAACAGGCTGGTTCGCCCGGAGCTCTCAGTGCTGCTGGCCTACAGTAAAATGTTCCTTTACCGGGGGTTGCTGGAGAGCGAGCTGCCGGACAATCGCGCCGTGAAGCAACTGCTGCTCGATTATTTCCCCAGTCAGGTCGTTGAGCGTTATCGTGATCTGCTTCCAGAACATCCGTTGGCCAAAGAGATAACCGCGACCATGCTCACCAACCGGGTGATCGATCAGGCCGGCAGTACCTTCTGCCAGACCCTCAGTCGTTTGACCGGACAGAGCCAGGTGAAAGTGGCCAACGCTTATCTGATTTTTGACAGCTTGCTCGGTGGTCATCAATTGCGGCAAGCCATTTTTGCCCTGGATGCTCGGATGCCGGCCGAGCAACAATATCAATTATTACTGAAACTGGAAGAGGTCTTACGCTCTTTTTGTCTTTTCACCCTCGGCAATGCCATTGAGCTGCCGGTGGAAGAGCAAGCTCTGGAGCGGATCAA
>CAMYNC010000061.1 GCA_947259685.1 uncultured Desulfuromonadales bacterium
TGCGGGTCTGATCGACCAGATAGCCATCGTAGGCGGTGATGAAATCGATGATGATCGGTTCGTTGGTTTGGATCTTTTTGTAGCTGGCGCCCTGCCCGACTGCAGGGTTCACCCCCAGGCCCCCAAGGGGTGCATCGAGATGAGCGGGCGCGGCGGTATCGGTCCCGGAAAAGACATGACCGTAAAACAGCTCGGAATTAAAGCCACGAAAACGGATCAGCCCCTGATGGCCGGCTTGGCGGGCAAAATACTCGAGCTCTGCGGAAACTTCGAGATCGGTTTTACCAACTGCGATAACCGTCTTTGCATGCTGATAAATTCGCTCCATGATCAGCGCACAATCTTTCATAATGCCGATTTCGTAGTCACTCTTAATCGCTCTGACCGAGCGAATCGAGTGGGTAGCATCGACCAACGGTGCGTCAGGAAATAATTTCTGCAGGCGAAAGTATTGCTGGGCAGGCAGGACATCCAGTTCCAAGGCAAGTTTGTCTGGCCGTGGGCAACCCAGCTCTGCTAACTGACTGGGAAGATCGCGCATGCTTGTCAGCGGCAGGACATTCTTCAGCCCACACTCCATCCGCGCTCGTCCAAAGTCTTTACGAACCAAGTAAACCGGCTCACCAGCGGCAGGAAGATAATACACCCCCTGCTGGATTGAACCGGTGAAATAGAACAGATCACTGTTCTGGACCAACAGGGTTGCGTCTATTTCAGCCGCTTGCAAATGACGCTGTAAAGCTTGAAATCGTGCAATGAGTTCGTTCGCTGGTGTCAGCCGCATACCTCAAATTCCTTTTTCATGAAGATTTTTATTATTATTCATCAGTCATCAGCAGGCATCTGAAATCACAGTGGTTTCAGATACCACAGAGGATATTTTTCGTCAAATTGAAATCGGTGCAACAATTGACTTCATGAGCCGTAGCAAAGGAGGAATGGCCATGTGAATTCTGTCTATTTTTTAGGCAAAGAGGAGAAGTCGGCCGGATACCGGGGGGCTGTGAACAAACGCCTAAGGTTTTTCACAAGACTATCCACAGAGATTGTGTACAGAGCAAAAAGGAAAGTCGAAAACTCAGCAAGGATCTTGGATTTACTTTAATTTTTCAAACACTTACTACTTTTTACGCAATTTTCGAAGCACAGCTTAGACGGATCGTAATCATTGAAAAATGTAGAGCGTCTACCCTACCGAGAATGTCCCGTTAGATCGCCACCGGCCCTTTTCTAAAAACGGCACTGGATGTCCCGTATCTACGGATCTGGGGTAGAACGCTCTGAGGCTGCCCATTCTTCAATGGGAAGCTTGCCTGATCACTTCACTGACTTGCGTCCGGAACTCTTCTGAAGGGGTCACAGTGATGTTTTTCTTGCCGATCTTCGCGGTATAACGGGCATAATCCTGATTCTCTTCGTAGATACTCCGTAGCCGGTCAGACAGACCTTGCAACTCCTGAGGGGTAGCGCCTTTTTCATCGACCAGGGTTTTAAAATTCTGCAGTTTTCCACCCTCAAACCAAGCCACGCCAAAATCCTTGGGGGGCTTGCCGATGAACACATAAGCGCCATTCTCCTCCGGAATCACCTCAAGTGGCTTGTGAACCTTTTTGGAAAGAGATTCCAGCTGCTCGCGGACTTTATCTATCCGATTCGCAGCCAAACTGCTTCCATCCAACTCCGGATACTGTTGCTTCGAAAACATTCTGTCGAGAAATCCCATAGATACCTCCTTTTTGGCCGGTGACAGAATAATACAACAGTATTATGAAAACGGCAGAATGCAAGTATCCTGGAGCTGGTTTTTCGCAGCAGATAGAATTTCGTAACGAAGAAAAGTTGCTTCAGAAGGGTGAATCAATAAAAGTGTTACAGTTTTATGCTGCTTTTCTCGCCAGGTAACGCTTAACCATGACCAGCTGCTCATCCACCAGATCGGAAAATTGCACTCCCATGCCGGTTGGCAGATGGGGCTTTTTGTGCTTTTCCGGATGGTTCAACCAAGCCACCCTCCCTCGGCAGGCCAGGCGATTATTTTGTCGCGGAAGCTCAAGCTGAAGAGCTAAAGAGCTATCTACCGGCAGCAGATGGTGGGTTGCAATGAAGACTCCGCCGGGGCTTAAATTGACAGAATAGTTATCGGTTAATTCAGCCGGGCTTTGTCCAAACTGAACCAACAGTCTAGCGCCAATCCGCCCCAGTTGGCGATCGGACAGCTGCAGAAACCTGCGGGCCACCGTCAAGAGTTCCTGCCGTTTCACTGGACTGTGAATGATCGCGTCACAGCCAGCTTGACGGCAGAGCGACTCAGACTTAAGGTCGCCGGCCGCAACCAGCATGATTACGGGGATCGATTGTAAATCCCGATCCTGTTTAATCCAGCGACAGATATCGTCACCGCGGGTCTCTGATATCTGCATATCAAGAAAAATCAACTCAGGTTTACGCTGCAAAACCAGCTGCATGATTTCCTGAGCATTGATCGCCATCAGCAGGTCGAAACCAGCCCGATGAAAAAAAGTCCGCTCTAGCTCAAGGAAGAGCTCAACATCATCAACCAAGAGGATGCTACGATTTTCCCGCATTTGCTCCATTGACAACCCAATTCAGAAAATAGCTAGATTTAAAACGTTGAATAAATCATACCAGTTTTTTCCCCAGGCAAAAGCCTGGCTTGCAACTCGCGCTAAGACCGAGCGCAATCGGCCGGATCGCCTTTCAATTTCGCCAGGGCATGTGGCAAAGCCGGCAGCAAAACTTCAAGATTCTCCCGCACCCCTTTGGGGCTGCCGGGAAGATTGATGATCATGGTCTGCCCACGCACCCCAACCATGGCTCTGGAAATCATCGCATGAGGGGTCTTCTGCAAACTGGCGGCGCGCATCGCTTCAGCCATTCCAGGGATTTCAAAATCGAGGACTGCAGCTGTCGCCTGAGGCGTCAGGTCTCGTGGGCTTAATCCAGTCCCCCCGGTGGTCAGAATTAGGTCAAGCTGCTGGTCATCACTCCAACTTTTCAGCATCAGAGATATCTTCGCTTGCTCATCGGCGATCACCTGGTAGCGAATGACATCCCCTAAGTCGGCCACCAACTCACCGAGTAACCTGCCGCTTTCATCCTCCCGCTCACCTCGAGCGCCCTTGTCCGATAAAGTCAACACACCGATCCGAAATTGCTCGCGCGCCATCAGTCACGTCCCCTCAGCCGGTCCGCGCCGCACTAGCGTAATCAGATCACCGTTGGCCACGGAACCGGGTTTAAGCACTTTGGCAAAAATTCCTTCTTTCGGCATCACGCAATCGCCGGCCTGATAGTAGATACTACAGCGGGTGTGGCATTCTTTGCCGATCTGGGTCACTTCAAGCTCAGCTCCATTCTCGACGGTCAGTAAAGAGCCAAGCGGCAGGGTACAAAGTTCAATCCCGCGGGTGGTCAGGTTTTCAGCGAAATCCCCCGGGCCGACATCGAGCCCGGCGGCGCGCATTTTATCAATGCTTTCTTCCGCCAACAGGCTGACTTGGCGGTGCCAATCGCCCCCATGGCCATCACCTTCAAGACCAAAATTCTCCAGCAACTGGCCCTGGCCCACATCCTTTTTCCGCTCACCTTTATTTTTACTGGTGCAGACAGCAACAATTTTTCCTAGTGACATCGGTACTCCTAATGTTTTTTGCTCATCAGCATCCGCCGCGCATTATTGACAATAGCCTGCGAAACATTCCGGCTTTTGGCCAAGTCTCGAATATCTTTCTCGGTCAGAAAGGTCATGAAGCGCATCGCTTTTTGTAACGGGGTCCGTGGATGGGTGACTAAGGCCTTTTTCATTTCGTATTTCTTCAACCATTCACGATTGAGCAGGATAATGCGGATCAAATCATCGCTGGCACTACGATTTTTAGCCACAGCCAGCACCTCCCCTTCAGTGATTCTGGGGTTTTTTAGCACTGCCGAGCTGACCATTTTATTCGCTTCGCGGATCAGCAACGTGCGCCATTCTTTGTCACCGGTCAGCGCCATTTTTATTCTTTCAGACACCAACATATCCTGCAACTCCTGATATTTAGAGAGCTGCTCGTCTTCAAATTCACCAAGTTCCTCCTCAGAGAAACCGGAGTCACCCTCCTCAGTTGTTTCTTGTTCAGCCTCGGCGACCTGTTCCTCAACCGCTTCCGGTTCAATGTCCTGCCTTGCTTCCTTTTTCGGTTCAGCCCAACCCATGCGGATCTTCATCAGTTTATCCGCATGCGGGTTATTGATAATCGCGGTTTTCAGCACCGGTGCTTTACGCAGGGCCTGATCATTGAACGAGAGCATATCGAGGATTTCTCCCGAGCTGTTCTGAGCCAAAAACAGCAGGGTTTTTACCCCGGTCATCCGGTTGCTGAGCAGCTCCTGCATGACCACCCGGTCCTGGGTGCGCACCCGAGCTATCAGATCGATAATCGCGGGATGCAATTCCGGTTGCCTCAAAGCAGCCAGCAGGATCACTGCCGGCAGGGTCTGCAGAGTATTGAGAGACTCCTGTTTCAACTCTTCATTTTCGCCATGATAAAACAGAAACAGTACGGTCACCAGGTTGGGACCGGACATCGGCAAGGCACCTCGCGCCGCCGCCAGCCGAACACTGTGGCCACCCCATTGTTTCATGATTTTGGCCACCTCGGCCGGAATCTTGATCTGAACCTTATCAGGTTCGGTTTGCTGCTCGGTCAAGAACTACCTCGTTTCTACCTGGGGATCATTTGCACCTGGAGCCCGGAGTCGCTGATAGCGGTGGCAGCCTGCAGAGCACTTTGCTGATCCGCCTTGTCGACAATGAGAAGTTTTCCATCCATTTCCAACTCGCTAGTAACCGCAGTTAACTTGATTCCTCGTGCGGCAAGTTTGCTGCGCAATTTTTCCGCACGCTCGGCATCATAAAAAGAACCGGCATATAGCGCCCGCTTATCCCCGGTTGGCAGGATGAAAGCGGATTCAACTTTTTCCTTTAGGACTTTCAGCCGCTTACGGGCCTCTTCGGCCGGATAAACCCCCTCCAACAAGCGGATCATCGGGACCATGCCACGGCCAGCTATCTGTTGCGGTTGGTAGCCCATGTCGCGTAACTGCGTAGCCGCCGCCTCCAGGGTCGATTTACTCACAAAAGGTCCAACCCTGAGCAGATAGCGCTCACTAGGTATGGCATCTTTCACTTCTGCAGCGACCACCTGTTTTTCAGTGACAGACAATTTCTCTGCCGAAAGCTCAGCTATTTCCTGAGACTTCTCTGGAACCTCGGATATCGGTTGTTCGACCGCTGGTTTTTTTTCGGGTCGCACTGGAACTGAGTATTTTTCCGGCAGATTGATGGTTTCCGGTAATTCAGGCGGTTCACTTTGCAGCAGCAAATAACCACCGACCAACCCGATCAGAACCAGCCCCAACAGAAGCATCGTCAGCTTTCCAAAGCCAGCCGGTTTGGCTGGATGCGAAAAACCGCTCTCACCGCCGATCATTGCCGTCTCAATGCGGCTGACCGGTGGTTCTGCCAGGTCTACTTTTGCGGCACGAGAAACGTCGGAGCGTGACTCAGAGTCCGGTGCACCCTGTTGCGGAGCCTGATCTAGGGGTGGAGCCTCAGCTTCAGGACTCGCGGGTGCTTCATCAGTCGGGTCAATCTGTTTGCTGAATTTTCGTAACAGATCGTCATGCTCGGTCATTTTGCCCGTCTCCTGGAGGTTCTTGCAACCACTCATCACCAATGGCATCCCGCCTTCACGGGATGCCCGCTGTCTATCAGGCTTCGTTCATTTCAGCCAGAATCTTGGCGGTTTGATGCGATGGGACCTCTTCATACTTAGAAAACTCCATCGAGAACATTCCGCGGTCGGAGGTCATCGAGCGCAATTCTGGAGCATACCGCAGCACTTCAGCCATCGGCACTTCGGCCTTGATGACCTGGCTGTTGGCCTGAGGCTCAACGCCAAGGACCTTGCCCCGCCGTGAGTTAAGATCACCGATGACGTCGCCCATGCAATCATCCGGCACGGTAATTTCCATGGCCATAATCGGCTCGAGAAGAATCGGCTTACATTCCTCCATCGCCTTTTTGAAAGCCATGGAACCCGCTACCTTAAACGCCATCTCCGAGGAATCCACCGAGTGGTGTGAGCCATCGTAAAGGGTGACTTGAACATCGACGACCTGACTCTTGGTCAGCGGACCGGTCTTCATCGCCTCGATAATCCCCTTATCAACCGCCGGGATGTAGTTACGCGGCACCACCCCACCGACGACCTTATCGACAAACTCATAACCGCTGCCTCGCGATAGCGGCTTCAACTCAATCCAGACGTCACCGAACTGCCCACGACCACCCGACTGCTTCTTGTATTTGCCCTGCACCTTGGTCGAGGCGCGGATGGTTTCCCGATAGGGGACTTTTGGCTCCTTGAGGATAACATTCGCCCCGTATTTGCGCTTAAGCCGCTCGACGGCAACCTCCAAATGAATCTGCCCCATCCCGGAAAGCACCATCTCCTTGGTCTCGTCGTCGCGCGTTATGCGCAGGGTCGGATCCTCTTCCATCAGCCGCTGAAGACCGGTGTAAACCTTGTCTTCATCGCCTTTACTCTTCGCTTCCAGGGCAAAGGAGATAATCGGTTTGAGCGGCACCAACGGTTCGTAAATGATCTGTTGCTTGAGCTCGCAAAGGGTATCACCAGTGGAGGTTACCTTAAGCTTGGGCACGGCAATGATATCACCGGCAGCCGCCAGTTGCATCGGCGCCTGTTTTTTGCCTTCCAGCTCAAAGATATTGCTGATCCGCTCTTTTTCATCTTTATTCGGATTATAAACCACCGTATCGGACGCCAGGGTTCCTGAATAGACCCGCATCAGGGTCAACTTGCCGGCATAGGGATCATTGATGGTTTTAAACACCATCGCCGAAAACGGCTCATCTTCACTCGGCTGCCGTTCAACCGGCTCATCGGTCCCCGGCTTGACACCGATCTGCACCCCTTTGTCGATCGGGGACGGCAGGCAGGCAACGATATAATCGAGCAGTTGCCGGACGCCAACATTGGCAATGGCGCTGCCGCAAAACACTGGGGTAAAGACACCGGTCAGGGTCCCTTCGCGTAAACCACGGAGGATTTCCTCTTCATTCAGGGTCTCCCCTTCCAGATATTTCTCCATCAGTTCGTCATCCGATTCGGCAACCGCTTCGAGCAACAGTTCTCGCAGCCGATTAGCCTCATCCATCAGTTCGGCCGGGATGTCGACTTCGTCGTAGGTTCCCTTCTCGTCGAATTTGTAGATCCGGGCACGCATTTTGACCAGATCGATCGTTCCCTTGAAATCCTCTTCGGCTCCGATCGGCATGGTCACGATTACCCCGCGGGCTCCGAGGGACTTTTCCATGTCATCGACGGCCTTGAGGAAGTCGGCGCGCTCTTTGTCCATTTTATTGACAAATGCGATGCGGGGAACTTCAAACTGGTCACACCAGCTCCAGATCTGCTTGGTCTGCGATTTGGTTCCGGAGATGGCCGAAACGATCACCACTGCTCCACCAAGCACCCGCAGACAGCGCCGGGTGTCATGCAGAAAGTTGCTAACGCCGGGAGTATCGACGATGTGCAGGCTATGGTCGTTCCAGGTACAGTGATTGAGACTGGCGGTCAAAGTTGCCTGGCGTTTGATCTCTTCCTCTTCAAAGTCCATCGACGAAGAACCGTCGTCGACCTTGCCAAGCTTGGGGTTCATCCCGGTATTGTACAGGATCGCTTCAACCAGCGATGTTTTCCCGGCGCTGTTGTGCGCCACAACCCCCAGATTCCTCAGTTTTGCCGTGTCGTACTTTCCCATGAATCGCTCCTTTTCCAGATAAAAAGGGAACCTTCAGCGGAGTCCCGCGATAACAGATCCTCCATACGAGCGACGTATCCACGTCGCAGACAACATTTTTAAAAAACATGGTGCAGTCGAAAACCAACTCGTAATAGGCCCAAGCTCCTTGGAACTGATCAATGCCGGTTCCTCTGGTACAAAATCCTTAACCCCTCCAGGGTCAAAAAGGGCTCCACCAGATCGATGGAATCGGTGGCTGCGGCAATCGGCGCAGCCAGCCCACCCGTGGCGACCACTTTCGGCGTCTCTGGCAATTCAGCTTTCATCCGGCTGACAATCCCCTCCACCAGCCCGACATAACCGAAGAAGATCCCCGACTGCATACTGCTAACGGTGTTTTTAGCGATAATCTGTGGCGGCCGGCTGAACTCGACCCGCGGCAGCTTGCTGGCCCGCTCGAACAGCGCCTCGGCGGAGATCCCGACCCCAGGAGCGATAGCCCCGCCTTGATAACTGCCGTCAGCGGAAATCACATCAAAGGTGGTTGCGGTGCCGAAATCGACCACGATCAAGCTGGAGCGGCACTGTTCATAAGCGGCGACGGCATTGACGATCCGATCGGCACCAACCTCGCGGGGATTCTCATACTGAATCGGCATCCCGGTTTTGATCCCCGGGCCGACCACGTAGGGGGTCAACTTGAAATATTGCCGGCACAAAGTTTCCAGGGTATTGAGCATCGGCGGAACAACACAGGAAACGATCACATCCGATAAATCATTGAAGCTTAACTCTGACAGGCGGAAGAGATCGTTTATCAGCATAGCGTATTCATCGACCGTGCGATACTTATCGGTGCCGACCCGCCAATCTTTTTTCAGTTCGTCGCCCTGGTAAATTCCAAGCACAGTGTTGCTGTTACCAACATCTATAACAAGAAGCATTGATGCTTACTCCACATGATTCCGCTGGTCAGCCTAAGCAGAAGCCGGCTGACAGCCAAGCGTTCAGTCCCTGCTAGGCTGCAGCGGTTTAACATCACCCGCCAAAATCCGCTCCACTCGACCATCATCCAGCTGCAGCCGAAGCGCTCCGTCGGCGTCCAGCCCAACCACCATCCCCTGCAAGATGCCCGGGTTCTGATCAACCTGCACCCGGGAATTCATCAGCTCACACAAAGATTCCCAACGCCGGCGAATCGGCACAAACCCTTCGCGAAGAAATTCACTGTAGTAGCCATCAAGCTTGGTCAACAAACTCCGGATAAACTCAGCCCGATCGATTGTTTTTCCGGTCTCAAGCAGCACCGAGGTCGCCGGGTAGAGAATATCCTCAGGGAACTGCTCGGCGGTCATATTAAGGTTGACGCCGATGCCGAGAATCACAAAATGGATCTGCTCGGTTTCAGCATTCATCTCATTCAACAGCCCGGCAATCTTGGCACCGCCAACCAATATATCATTGGGCCATTTCACCCTGGCGGGAAGCTGATAAAGGTCGTTGAGGGTTTCAGCAACAGTAACGGCAGACAGGAAGGTCAGTTGCGGGGCCTGCTGCACCGGGATCTGCGGTCGTAGCAGGATGGAACAGTAGAGATTTACTTTTGATGGGGATTCCCAGCGCCGACCCAGACGACCTCGGCCGGCGCTCTGTCGGTCGGCGATAATCACCGTGCCATCTGCAGCCTCCGCTTCGGCGAGCTGCCACGCCCGGGCATTGGTGGAATCGACTTCCTCCAGACACTCGATCGCACAACCGATCCGCTCGCTGGGCAACCCGGTTAGGATATCAGCCGCCAGCAACAGCTCCGGTCCATCGAGCAGGCGGTAGCCGCGGGAGCGCTGGGCTTCAATTTCAAAGCCCAACCCGCGCAGCAGCTCGACCTGTTTCCATACCGCCGCCCGGGAGATATTCAGCGCCTGGCTGATCTCCCGCCCAGATACAAAGTCGCCGAGGTTGCGGCGGAACAGGCTGAGAATCTGATCGCGTGAGGTCAAATGGGTTCCTCAAAACTTAAAAGTAAAGCTATAAAAACAGGACACTGGGAAATAATTTCGATCTGCAAAGCGGCGCGATTGCTCAAGGCGAAGGCGTAACTGAGTATGTCGAGGCCTTGAGCAACCCCGACAAAACAGCCGGGGCGACTTTTTGCAGCGCCATCAATCGAACAGCAAAGAGATATCAGCCGCCTTGACCGAGTGGGTCAGTGCGCCAACAGAAATAATATTAACACCTGTTTCGGCAATGTCGCGGACCCGCTCCAGATTTACCCCACCGGAAGCTTCCACCAGGGCCTGCCCAGCAATCAGCTCGACCCCCCGACGCATTTCTTCAAGGGGCATATTGTCGAGCATAATGATATCGGCGCCAGACTCCAGCGCCAGTTGAACCTCACCCAGGTCGCGGGTTTCGATCTCTATTTTCAAAGTGTGCGGCAAACGCTTGCGAGCACGCTCGATCGCCGGGCCGATTCCTCCAGCAGCGGCGACATGATTTTCTTTAATCAAGACCCCGTCGAACAATCCAATCCGGTGGTTGCGACCTCCGCCCATCCGCACCGAATATTTATCCAGCGCCCGCAGGCCAGGAACGGTTTTACGGGTATCGACAATCACCGCCTCGGTTCCGCTGACCGCTTCAACATATTGCGCGGTCAAGGAGGCGATGCCGCTCATCCGCTGCAGCAGATTCAATGCCACCCGTTCTCCCTGCAGGAGGATAGCAGCCCGCCCTTTGAGCCAGGCAATCACTTCGCCGCGGCGAACCCTCTGCCCATCTTCCAGCAGCTTTTCAAAAGCAACATCCGCATCGAGAGTTTTGAAAACTTCGGCCGCCACATCGATTCCAGCTAAAGTGAAATCCTCTTTGGCCACCAGTTCGGCACGCGCCATGGTCTCCGGGGCAACCGTCACCTCGGTGGTGACATCACCTAGCCCGATATCTTCTTCCAAAGCGGCGCGGACAATCCGCTCAATCTCAAACATCGATCAAACTCCCGATCGGGTAGCAACACCCCTGAAAATACTGACAGAAACCCTTACAAAAGAAATTAACCTATAGCATACCGGCAACCGCCCCCGCAACCGAAAACACCTGTTATGGCAAAGGAAATCCGCTTTACATTTGGTTGTCTTGTGGTAAATATGGGGCATTGTTTTTCCTTTAATAAAGTCGCTAAAAACAGGAGCCTAAAAAATGGGAAGAGGTTTGTTTTGTCTACTGCTTATCTTCACACTGACATTAAGCGCTTGCGTCAGTAAAAATACTTTTCAACAAAAGGTCAATGAAGCCGACCTGCTGCGCCGTGACGTTACCGACTTGGCAGCTGAGCGCGATCAATTACGCCTGGATAAACAGGGATTGCAGGGCGAGCGCTCCACCCTCAACGCCCGACTGGTAGAAGTATTGCAGCAAAACTCGAAACTCCAGCGCGACCTGCTGGCTGCCCAGGCCAACCAGGAGCGCCAGGAAGGCAACCTGAGCCGCCACCAACAGCAGCTGGCCGGCATGCAGCAAACCAATGATCAGTTGCTGGCAACCATTGAAGAATTGAACCATCAGCTGGAAAAAGAAAAAATTGCCCGTGAAGCCCGGCTGGCCAAGGTCAAAAACACCTATGACCAACTGGTCGGAGCGCTGGAAGATGAAATCAAGCGCGGTGAACTCACGATTTCCAACCTCGAGGGGCAACTCTCGGTGAACATGCTAAACAAGATTCTTTTTGACTCCGGCAAAACAGTGATCAAAAAAGAGGGTCGCAAGGTGCTGCAAAGCCTGGGTGATGTGCTGAACAAGTTTCCAGACAAAGCGCTGCAAATCGAAGGGCATACCGACAATGTACCAATCAGCCAACGCCTGATTGAGCGTTTCCCCTCTAACTGGGAACTGTCAACCGCACGGGCCAACAGCATTGTCCACTTCCTGCAGGATCAAGTCGGCCTGCCGGGAGAGCGCATGATCGCAGCCGGGCGTGGTGAGCATTATCCGGTCGCAGCCAACGACACCCTTGAGGGGCGTGCCCAGAACCGCCGCATCCAGATATTGCTGGTGCCCTTTAAAGCGAAGGCAAATGAATAAAATAAGCGCGCTTGACTCGAAAGAAGCGGCTGCCGTATAACCAACTTTCTACATTTTTGATTAAGTTTCGTTCGGCTTAGGGAAGAGGGGTGCAATTCCCCCGCGGACCCGCCGCTGTGAGTGATGACGAAGGATCAGAGATGCCACTAGCCCCATTCGGCTGGGAAGGCGATCCCGAGGTTGAATCACGAGCCAGAAGACCTGCCGTCACGAACGCTTCACAAACCTCCCCGGGATCATGGGAGGGTGAAGGCCCTGCACCGCTTCAAAAACGGATGAAGCCCGCAGACCTTTTTCGGTTTGCGGGCTTTTTTATTGACCTCACAAAGATTTGGAGAACCCGATGCTGCGCAGTTTTTTGTGCCGATTGTTCACCATCCTGTTGCTCTGCCTGCTGCTGAGCAGTGGAGGATTTGCCATGCAAAAAGAGAAAACCGCCATCGTCGTCGCCGCGTTCGGTACCAGCTACCCAACTGCCGTCAATTCCCTGTTGGCGATTATTCGGGATATCGAAGCTGCTTATCCGCAGACCCCGGTGCAGTTGGCCTTCACCTCGAACATCCTGCGTAAAAAATGGCATGGCCGGGCCGCGGATGCTGAATACCGCAATGCCCATCCGGAGGTTCCGGAATATTTTTACCGGATAAAGAACGTTCTCGGCACCCTGGCCGACTTCCAGGATCAGGGCTATAAAACCATCGTTATTCAACCAACCCTTTTGACCCATGGCGAAGAATTTCTCGATCTGCAGGCCTACCTCGACGGGTTATTGTCGATCGATACCGTCAAGGAGCGCTGGCGGCCCTTTGACAAGCTTGCCCTTGGCCGGCCGCTGATGGGCACCTGGGGAGCGGTTCATCCCTATCAGGAAGATCTGGAAAAACTGGCGACTGCGCTGGCCGAAGATGTACACCAGGCCGAGCAGCAGCAAGCGACGCTGGTCTACATGGGTCACGGTAACGAGCACCTGTCGACCGGCCTCTACTACGAGTTCGAACGCCTGATGAACCGAACCTACCCACAGGTGAAAACTTTCGTTGGCCTGGTTGAAGGACATCCTTCCTTCGACGAAGTTCAGGAAAAACTTCAGAACGTCAGCAACAATAAAGTCCTACTCAAACCGCTGATGGTGGTCGCTGGCGATCACGCCAATAACGATATGGCCAGCGAGGAGAGCGGTTCCTGGAAATCGCAACTGGAAGCAGAAGGTTACCAGGCGATTCCGATCATGCAGGGACTGGGCGACAACCAGGCCGTGCGCAAGATATTCATCGATCACCTGCAAAACGCCGCAACGGAGGCCGGGGTTGAGCTGCGCTGAAGCAATCAGCTGCAACGGCCGCCCCTGCGAGATTGAGGTCGAGGGACTAACGCGCAGTTTCGGAAAAACCGTCGCCGTAGACAGGATCGCTTTTCGGGTCGGCCGGGGTGAACTGTTCGCTTTTTTAGGTCCGAACGGTGCAGGAAAAACCACCACCATCAACATGCTGACCGGACTGATAAAACCGGACGCCGGCGAGGTACGCTATCACGGTGAACGGTTCGATCCAAAACGGCTCGCAGTTAAACGTCTTATCGGCGTGGTGCCGCAGCATAACAACCTTGACCGCGAGCTGACAGCTGCCGAGAACCTGCTGATCCACGGTCGTTTATTCGGCATGTCGGGAAAAGGCTTACAAGAGCGCATCGACAGTTGCCTGGACTTCGCCGATCTTGCCGAGAAACGCGACACCCCGGCCAGCAAACTCTCCGGCGGCATGCAGCGCAAGCTGGTGATCGCCCGCGCCCTGCTCCACCAGCCGGAAATCCTGTTTCTGGATGAGCCGACCGTCGGCCTCGACCCGCACAGCCGCCGCAAGATGTGGGCTTTTTTGCGGCGCATCAACCAGGAGCAGCAGTGCACCGTCTTTCTCACCACTCACTATATCGAAGAAGCCGAAGCCCTGGCCGACCGGGTGCTGATCATCGACCAGGCAAAAATCATCGCTGGCGGCACACCTGACGCGCTGAAAAAATCTGCCGGCGACTATGTCCTCGATATCTATAACGCCGATGAAATTCAGAATGAGTTTTTTGCCGACCGGCAAACAGCCTTGAAACGATTGGAACAGCTCGACACCTCGGTGCGCATCCGCGAGACCACGCTGGAGGATGTATTCCTGCAGCTGACCGGCAAAAGGATCGAAGCATGATACTGCACGGTGTGCGCGCAATTTACCTGCGCGAAACCCTGATTCTGCGCCGCAAGCTGCTCAAAACCTTGCTGGCTTCAGCGATCTCGCCAGCGCTCTTCCTGCTCGCTTTCGGTTACGGAGTCGGCCGCGGCGCCCAGGTTGGTGGAGTCGACTATCTGGCCTTTTTGCTGCCAGGTTTGCTGACCATGAGCAGCATGAACCAGGCCTACGGCATCGCCACAGAGATCAATATCTCGCGCTTCTATTTCAAGGTGTTCGAAGAATACCTGCTGGCCCCCATGCAGCGCTGGCAAATTATCCTCGGCGAAACAGGCTACGGCATCACCAAGGGGCTCATCCCGGTGGTGATCATCGGCATCTATAGCCTGCTCTGTGGCGTCAGCCTGAATTTCGGCCCACTGTTCCTGTTCGCCCTGCTGCTGCATCTGGCGGTTTTCGCCCTGCTCGGGTTCATTGCCGCAATGATCGTCAAAAGCCACAGTGACCAGGCGACCATCAATGCCTTTTTAATCACGCCGATGATGTTTCTTTCCGGTACATTTTTCCCGGTCGACCAGATGCCATTGGCAATCCGTGCAGTGGCCAGCATCTTTCCCCTGACCTATTCCACGCAATTGATCCGTGCGACCTTGACGCCTGGAGCAGTGGTGAATTACGCACTATACGGCCTGCTGGTTGGAATTCTGCTGGTGCTGTTTTTTATTGCCAAGCGGATTGTTGGCAGGGTTGAAATATGACTCATTATTCACCGCAGAGGCCGCCGAGATCGCAGAGAAAAGACAAAATCAAAAAAAGCTCTACAACCAATAAAAAGGATTTTGAAACTGCAATAGACAGAGGTCAGCAACAAAAACGCCAAGGGACCGAAAGCAAGAGTTAAATATGACTTTCTCGATATTCATGGTGTCACCCTGGCATGGGGACAAATATAAGGTTCTCTCGGCGGTCTCTGCGCTCTCTGCGGTAAAAATAGTTATTTACATATGAAAAAACTCATCATCAGCATATTCATCCTCAGCCTGGCCGGCTCCTGCCTGATTGGCTCGACGGCGATTAACCCACTCAACGCCACCCCGGTTGAGCAAGACATCCTGCTCTCGTTGCGCCTGCCACGGGTGCTGTTTTCAGCCGTCATTGGCGCGATGCTCGGTCTTTCTGGCAGCGTCTACCAGCTGACCCTGAAGAATCCGCTGGCCGACAGCTTTACTACCGGCGCGGCCAGTTCTTCGGCGTTAGGCGCGGTGCTCGCGATCGCCTTCGGCCTGCCGTTGCCGCTGGTGCCGCTGACTGCGCTGGCGACTGGTTTGATCGGCCTGCTGACCGTCTATCGGTTGTCGAAAACCAACGGCGTGATTAATCCAGTGACAATGATTCTGGCTGGCGTGGTGATGAACATCGTCGCCTCCTCGGTGATCAGTTTCGCCAAATACTTCTTTGAGGACTCTCTCTCCTCCATCGTCTTCTGGCTGATGGGTGGCTTCTTTGTCGTCGACTGGGGGAAATTGCTGCT
This sequence comes from uncultured Desulfuromonadales bacterium, assembly GCA_947259685.1. The sequence goes on from CAMYNC010000061.1 coordinate 15,616, forward strand.
CTGCGCAGCAATGCTGCTGATCGCATACCTGCTGTTTAGCGGCCGGGCCCTGCAGTTAAACATGCTGGCCCTTGACGAACACTCGGCACAAAGCCTCGGCGTCAATGTCGACCGGTTGCGCACTCTGGCTTTTGTTGTGGCCACGGCATTGGTGGCTGTCGCCGTCAGCCACACCGGAATCATCGGCTTCGTCGGTCTGATCGTGCCGCACGTCGCCCGCAGCCTGTTCGGCAGTGATATGAAACAGAACCTGTTTTTCTCCTCGCTGCTCGGTGGGCTGCTACTGGTATTGGCCGATGCAGCATCACGAACCATCATCCCTGGCGGCGCAGAGCTTCCGGTCGGGATCATTACCGCCCTGCTCGGCGGCATCTTTTTTCTTTACCTGCTGCAAACCCGCCGCGAGAGGTTCTGGCATGGCTGAGTTGCGGGTTGATGCTCTGCATTTCTCGCGCGGTGATTTCCAACTAAACCTGGGCGAGTTGACCATCGCTCAGGGTGAAAAGGTCGCCATCCTCGGCGAGAACGGCAGCGGGAAAAGCACCCTGCTGCAACTGCTCTGCGGGGTACTGCAGGGGAATGGAAAAATCCTTTACGACAGTCGCGCCCTAAATATGATCCCTGTGCCGGAACGCGCCCACATCTTCTCACTGTTGCCGCAGTTTTCCGAAGTCATTTTTCCCTTCAGTGTCGAGGAGGTCGTGCTGTTCGGCCGTTTTCCGCACAGTCTGGGAAATAGTTTCAGCGCCGAAGACATACGGTTAAGTGAACAACAGTTAGAAAAACTCGACCTGCTTCGGTTGCGCAACCGACGCTTCAACCAACTTTCCGGTGGCGAAAAGCGGCGGGTGATGCTGGCGCGGGTGCTCAATCAACAAGCGCCGATTATCTATTTGGATGAACCGAACGCCAGCCTTGATATCCGCCATACCCTGGAAATATTCGAACTGTTGACCGGACGGGATGAAACGGTCATCTCTCCGGTGCACGATATCAATCTGGCGGAGCGTTTCTTTGAGCGTTTTCTGCTACTCAAAGAGGGACAACTTCTGGCCGATGTGAATCGCGACCAGCTGACCCCGGAACTATTGACGGAGACCTATGATGTCCAAGTTACTCGCGGCGCTGCTGCTTTTACTTTTCAGCACCAGTAGTTTTGCCGCACAGCGGATTGTCATCCTCGCCCCGGCTGCTGCCGACATCCTCGAAAAGCTCGCTGCGGCTGAGCTGGTGGTCGGCAAAACCCGAAACGTGCAGGAATTTCCCCAGGCGGAAAAAGTCGGCTCACACATCCGGCCGAACCTCGAGATCATCACTTTACTGCAGCCTGACCTGCTGGTGATCTCCTCGAACAAGTTCTTCTCACAAGAGATGGCAGCTGCGATCGATGCGCAGATCTTCTACTACAAACCGAACAGCCTGGAGGAGATTCTCGAGCAGACGCGCAAACTGGCAATGCTGATCGGACGTGAGGAACAAGCATTGACCCTGATCGAGCAGCAACACGAAAAACTCAAACAAGTTAAGCCCCTGGAGCAGGCACCAAAAGTGATCTACGAAATTACCGAGGCACCCCTGACTATCGCCGGAACCGGCAATATTCTCGCCGACATCATCACCTCCGCCGGCGGTGAATTCGTCAGCGGCGGCAAACGCAAGCTGCTACGCTTTAATCCCGAGGCGGTGCTGGCGCTGCAACCTGATATTTACCTCTGGCAGGTCGGACCGATGAACCAGCAACCCACACCGCCGGCTGAACGTGGTCAATATCGGTTGTTGCAGGCCGATTATCTGCAGGTTGATCAGCTGCAGTATTCGCGGGCTAATACCAGAAGTTTTGACAATGTGTTGGAATTGAACAGATATTTTTTGGTACGAAGAAACAATTAACCCCCCTCTCCCTGAGGGAGAGGGCCAGGGTGAGGGGGCTTTCAAGCAGAAAACTTCCCCTCATCCGGCCTTCGGCCACCTTCTCCCTCAGGGAGAAGGTTTGAACGAAAGAAAAACGCTTACCAAAGGAAAATTGAACGATATGCAAAAAGCCCAACCCGGACATTTCTACGCGGTCGGCATCGGCCCCGGTTCTCCCGACCTGCTGACCATTCGTGCGATGCGGATCATCGAGTCGGCCGACATCATCCTCACCCCACAGGCCAAGGGAACCAACCGTTCGCTGGCTCTGAACGCCATTGAACCTTACCTGCGCGAGCAGCAGGTGATGACTGTCAACTACCCGATGCAGCGCAACGGTAACCACACCCGTGAGCGCTGGAACGCGGTTGCGGATGACGTTCTGGAAAAGTTGCAGAAGGGCAAGTCGGTGGCGATGATCACCATCGGCGATCCGCTGATTTTCGCCACCACCAGCTACCTGCTCTACGGTCTGGCCGATGCTTTGGAGAAAGAAAAGATCCATCTGATCCCTGGCATCAGCGCTTTTCAGATCGGGGCCAGCCGTTTCCATGATCCGCTGACCCTGCAGGAGGATCGCCTGACGCTGATGTCCGCCACCGACCTCACTGCGGTTGAAAATGCTCTCGATCATTGCGAGACCCTGGTGCTCTACAAAGCGGCCGGGGTGATTGCTGAATTGCTCCAGCTGTTGAGTACACGTAACTTACTCAGCTCGAGCAAACTGGTCAGTTGTGCTGAACAGGGGGATGGAGAGCTGTTGATCGACAATCTGGAAAACGGGATTACTGAAGAACTACCTTACATGACGACGATGATTATTCGAATTGGAAATAAGGACTGGCAGAAATAATAAATAATTACTAATCCTCACTAGCATTTCGCCGACAGTTTCGTTAAACTGCTTAAATTAACCTAATTTATTTTCACGCTGTACAGGTACTTAAAGAGGTAGCAGATGAGTCAAGGGCGAGCGACAGTCAAACAACTGATCGATCGGATGCAGCAGGAAGAGAACTTTCCGGCGATCTCGCAACACATCAGCGAAATCAACTGCAAAGCCTCCCCAAACAGCGATTCCTCAGCCAACCAACTGGCGAAGTTGATTCTGCGTGACTACTCCCTGACCAGTCGCCTGCTGAAAGTCTCAAACTCAGCAATGTACGGTCAATTTTCCGGCACCATTTCCACGGTCTCGCGAGCGGTGGTGGTCCTTGGCTTCGAGCAGGTGCAGTCTTCGGCAGCCGGGATGATCTTTTTTGAGCACCTGCAGGACAAGTCGAAATCGCACTATGTCAAAGAAGCGGTTCTCTCGGCATTTTTAAGCGGGATTCTTGCCCGTGACCTGGCGAAAAACCTCAACCTGGATGGCTGGGAGAACTATTTTATCGGCGCCATGTTTCACAACTTCGGCCGGCTGCTGGCGATGTATTATTTTCCTGAGGAATTTTCCGGCTACCAGCAACTGCTTGAAGAAGGGATCGATGCCAACCAAGCCAGCCGACAAGCCCTAGGGGTGAGTTTTAGCGACCTTGGAGTCGGGGTGGCTAAATCCTGGAGTCTGCCGGACCAAATCGTCATCAGCATGCAGCTGGCGGATAAAGCGGAGCTGGAAAAAGATACGAAAAAGGTTGATCACCAGCAGGTCCTGCCCCAGTTCGCCAATGAACTCTGCGACATCACCATGAACGTTGCCCCCCAGGCTCGGGAAATTCACCTGAAGAAAATTCTTGAGACATACAAGAAACTCTATTCGTTACGTGAAAATGACGTCGTCATAATGATGGATGAAGCGATCAAAGAGATGCAGAGCTTTTCCGAAGCACTGCGGCTGAATCGTGGCGATCTGAAGCGCCTGGAAAAGCGCAGCTTCAAAGCCAAACAAGCGGCACCTGAGAACGAGCCCGCTTTAGAAGACAAGACCGCTGTTCCGCAACCCTCGCTGCATCGCTTCGAAATATCCAAGCCTGCCCAAAGCACCGAAAAACTCAGCCTGCAGGAGGAACGCAAGCAAAGTTTGCAGAGCGGCATCCAGGAGATCACCAATGTCATGCTCGAGGAGTTCACCCTCGACGAGATTTTCAGCATGATCCTGGAAACCATCTATCTTGGAATCGGCTTCGACCGGGTGGTGATCTTTTTTAAAAACCCGCAAAAAGAGCAGATGCTGGCCCGTTTCGGCCTTGGAGCTTACACGGCACATATCATTCGCAACTTCAGTTTTCCTCTTAACCCGAAGCATAACGACCTGTTTAATATGGCCATGCGTGAGAATAAGGATCTGTATATCGGCAATATTTCTGACGCCGAGCTCAAAGGATTTAAGCCGGAGTGGTTCAAGGGACAGATTTTTTGCCCCAGCTTTGCCCTCTATCCGATCATCATCGGCGGCAAGCAGGTCGGACTGATTTTCGCCGGCCATGACGAAGCCGGCGAACATCTCGATTCGGAACAGCTGAACTCACTGAAAACCCTGCGCAATCAGGCTGCGCTGGCGATTAAACAAAGTTGGACCGACTGAAAAGACCTTTTAACCGGCCATTTTCCAAAATCAAAAAAACTCCCCCGCTGAGGCTGGCACTTCGCAGATTCTTTGGTCATAATAATACCTGACCTAATCGCCAGACACTCAGCAAAGGAGATGACCAGTGTACGATCCCTACAGCACCCACCAGATAAGCATCGGCTACATCCTGTGGATATTCGGCTTCACCGGTGCACACCGCTTTTACTATGGTAAACCGGTCTCCGGCACCATCTACTTTTTCACCCTCGGCCTGCTCGGCATCGGCTGGCTGATCGACCTGTTTTTGATTCCAAGCATGGACCGCCAAGCTGATGAGCGCTTTCAAAACGGCCCACTCGAATACAGCATCGCCTGGGTATTGCTGACCTTTCTGGGGATGTTCGGCGTGCATCGCATGTACATGGGCAAGTGGATTACCGGGATCATTTACCTCGCCACTGGAGGGCTTTTTCTCGTCGGCTACCTGTATGACTACTGGACCCTGAACACGCAGGTTTCCGAAGTCAACCAAGGAGGCTAATCCCTGAATCCGTGGGTCAACGAAACGGAGGAGCTTATGTCAGACAAAGCCAACCCGGTCGGCTGGTTCGAGATTCCGGTCAACGATTTATCTCGCGCCAAAGCGTTTTACGAGCAGGTTTTCGGCATGGAACTGCAACTACAACAGATGGGGCCGGTAGAGATGGCCTGGTTTCCCATGGCGGACAGTGAATATGGCGCCGCCGGTGCGCTGATCAAGGGGGAATGGTACCAACCTTCTTCTGACGGCGTGGTGATCTACCTGAGCACGGTCGACGTCAACACTACCCTCGACCGAGCAGAAGAACAAGGCGGCAAAGCCCTGCAACGCAAGATGAGTATCGGCGAATACGGCTTCACCGGTTTTATGCAGGACTGCGAAGGCAACCGGATCGGCCTGCATTCACGCGAGTAGCTTTTCGCTGTCGCAAACAACAGTAGGTTGAATACCCTGCTGCTTGCAGCGGGGTATTCACTGTAGTATGGCAATCCGCTGGTTTTCAGCGCAGCCAAGGATGCGGCACTGCAGTCGCCAGACTGACGGACAGAGGACTCTAAATCTCTGGCAATAAGCCATCCATCTCCGGCGCGAAAACTTCCCAGACCCGCTTCTCAAGTTCGGCAATAAACTCCGGAGTGGTAATACGGGGCAATTTG
>CAMYNC010000062.1 GCA_947259685.1 uncultured Desulfuromonadales bacterium
AGAAGAGGACAGGCGCCTGCGGGACCAGTCCCAACTGCCGTTGTCCCGAAAGATCCAAAAGAAATTGGGGATTATGTTGTGAGGTGGGAGTAGGGGAGGTTATGAATAATATTTGTGTTCCAACAATAAGCGTGACGGACTGGCAGGCTCTGCTGGCTGATCCTGTTAAGCATTGGAAGAAAGGCTACTCTGCTAGATCGTTGGCTTATTGCTGGGAAGAGGCCAGAGGTTTTCCGGATGAAGTACAGCGGCTATTTTCAGAATCAGGGTGCCCCTGTTTTGAAGGTATTGAGCCGTTGCTGGCTATCCCGGAGCATAAGGTCCCTCTGCCTGGTGGGTCTACGCAATCTCAAAATGATATCTTTGTCCTGGCGAGGTCGATTACCGATTTAATTTCGATAACAATCGAGGGAAAGGTTTCTGAGTCTTTCGGGCTTACTCTTGTAGAGTGGAGTAAAGAGTTGTCTGCGGGAAATTATCTCACGCCCGTTCGCTGCCACCCTCTCGCCAGAAGTAGGCGCCTTGAGGCGAGGCGCAGAGGACGCAGAGAAACCATTATGCTTCTTGGTTTTAGTCCTAGCTTAAGATCTGGATTCCTCCTCTGCGATCTCTGTGGCTCTGCGTGAGACGGATTATGTTTTTGGTTGATCTCAAATATTTCGTCTGGCCGGCACAATCCGTCCGCTCATCAGGCGCAGATAATTCCAGTAACGCTCGATACTCGGCCGCAGGGTCTCTTCGGTGACGCCGGAATCGCGGAAGCGGCGCTGCAGGGAAAGATACATCATCAGTGCCTCGCCGGAAAATTCCGGTTCAACATTGATCACATAACGCTCGCCGTCGAACACCTCGAAGACCGGGAAAAGGCCGGAGCGCACCGCCAGTCGGACCAATTCAATTCCCATGGCCGGTTCCGACTTCCAACCGGTCGGGCAGGGGGAAAGGACATGCAGAAATCGAAAACCCCTGGCGTCCAGCGCGAACTGAAGTTTGCGCAGGGTATCGTCAATATGGGCCAGGGAGATAGAAGCCGCATAGGGGATGCGGTGGGCCGCCATGATCCCCAAGATATCTTTTTTGGTTTTCTGCTTGCCGCGCGGCGTACTGGTTGTCCAGGCCCCGGCAGGCGTTGCGGACGAGCGCTGACCACCGGTGTTGCCGTAAATTTCGTTATCGTAACAGATATAGAGAATATCCTCGTTCCGCTCGGCGGCTGCGGAGAGGGTGCCCATGCCGATGTCATAGGTGCCGCCATCACCCGCCAGGCAGATAACCCGCGTCTCTTCACCGTTTAATTGGGCCACAGCGGCAACCCCGGTGGCCACTGACGCGGCCGAGGCAAAGGTTGACATGATTGTCGGTATGCTGAAGGCGCTTTCCGGGAAACTGCCACCGGTCACCGCGCCGCAACAGGCCGGGACGACCAGCTTCAGCTCACGGTCGGCGGCGGCCCGTCTGAGCATCTGCATCAGGTTTGACATGCCACAGCCACCGCAGTTGCTGTTGCCGGGCCGCATAAGCGGTTCTCTGCGGTCCTGTTCGGTAAGGGCCATTCCATTCAAAGCAGGTTCGTTCATCATGCGACCTCCACTATCTGCGGCGCGCCAGACTCATGGCACTGCTCCAATTCGTTGAGCAGCTTGAGCATATGCTCGGGGCGCACGTCGCCTCCCGCCACGCCAACCATATAGTTCTGCACAATGGTTGCTGGCTCGGCGAAGTTGCGCACTTCACCCCAGAGCACTCCGCCGAAACCGATGCTGATATCACGGTCCAGAACCGCGATCCGTTTCTTTCCGGCAAATATTTTGCGCAGGTCCTCAGCCAGCATGGGGCGGAACATCCGCACCCGCACCGAACCGACCGACTGCCCCTGTTCACGCAGTTGATCGACCACCCTTTCTGCGGTCACTCCCAGGGTGCCCATGGAGACAATCAGGGTTTCGGCGTCCTCGGCTCGGTAGCTAACCAGCGGATCGGCCGGCCGCCGCCCGAAAATCTCTGCAAAAGAGTCCTGAATCTCGGCATAAACCTGCCGGGCGGTCAGCATCGCCTGATGATGCTCCATGCGGTGCACCACGGACTGATGCGGCGTCTCGATCTGGCCGAGGGTATGGGCGGCCTTGTCCAGTCGATGCGGCACATCGGTCGGCGGCAGAAAGCGATCGACCTGATCTTGAGTGGGGACCTCGACCTGGGCCATGGTGTGCGACAGGATAAAGCCGTCCATGCAGGAGAGGGCGGGCATCATCACGCGCGGATCCTCGGCCAGTTTGAAGGCACAGAGCACCGTATCGAAAACCTCCTGATTGTCGGCAGAGTAAAGCTGCAGCCAACCCAGATCTCTCATCATCAGCGAATCGCCATGATCCGCCCAGATATTCCAGGGTGGGCCGAGCGTCCGGTTGGCGACCGACATAACAATCGGCAGTCGAAAACCAGCCGCCGCCAAGCAGTTTTCGACCATATAGGCCAGACCGTTAGAACAGGTGGTGGTGAAGGAGCGGGCGCCGGACGAAGAGGCGCCGATACAGATCCCCATAGCGTTATGCTCGCTGTCGGCCCGCACCACCTTGCCCTTCTCGATCTCCTGTCCGCACAGATATTCCATGCATTCGGTTGACGGAGTAATCGGGTAAACCCCGCTGCAGAATCCTCTGGCCGTGCGGTTTGCCCGGCCTGCCAGGGTCGCCGACAGGGCCGCGGCATGATTGGCACTGATCAACTCAACAGCCATCGCTTAATCCTTTATCGTTTAAATCCATGGCCCGCCTTGGACATTCAGCCACGCAGATACCACAGCCTTTGCAATACTCTTCATCAATCCGGTAACCGCCGTTGCTGCGGGAGATAACCCCGTCGGGACAATAAACCAGGCAGGTATCGCACTGGGTGCAGCGACCACAGGAGAAACAGCGCTCCGCCTCATCCTGACTGAACAGCCCCAGTTTGACCTCCTCGAAGCTGTCCCGGTAATTTTCCAGCGCCTTGTGCCGATCTTGATGCGGTGCGAGGATCGGAAAGTGTGAGAAACGAACCTGAGCCGGTGCCACCAGAGAACCTTGCTGCAACTGCGTCGTTCCGGATTCGGTTCCGTCCAGGCTGGCCAGAGCAGCCAGGGCAGTCAGTCTGCCGTTGCCAATGGCGTGGGTTACGGTGCCGTCAGCGGTTGAACAATCGCCGGCAAACCAGATATTGAGCGGTTCTTCGGCGGACCAGGCTCTGGCATCACGCAGCTGCCAGGCATCCGGCAGCAGGCCTATTTCGTTCTCCTGGCCCAGGGCCAGCAAGACCTTGGAGCAGGTCAATTCGGTTGTTCGCTCGGTCACCAGCGGCCGCCGGCGACCATCGGCATCGGCTTCGCCCAGTTCGACCTCGGCCAACACAATTCCGGCGACATAACCGACCCCGCGAAAGGCGACCGGCTGGCGTAAGGGAAGCAGTTGTACGCCTTCGCGCATGGCGTCTTCAATCTCTTCAGCGATGGCGGGCATTTCCTCACGACTGCGGCGATAGACCAGCTTGACTGAAGAGGCTCCGCTGCGCAAGGCGCTGCGGGCACAGTCGATGGCGGTGTTGCCGCCGCCGATGACAACCACGTCGCCGGAGAGTTTTGCTTGCGATTTGTCCGCGCGACTGCTGGCCAGAAAGTCGAGCCCTTGCTCAATGCCGTCGAGAGATTCCCCGGCGGCGGCGAGGGTATAGGCGTCGCTGAAGCCTTTGCTGACGATGACCGCGTCGTACTCCTGGTGCAGGCGCTGCATTTCTGCCTTGTCGACCGGGTGATTGCACTGGCTACGGATTCCCAGCGAGAGGATGCGCTTCAGGTCGCGCTCCAACACCTCGTCCGGCAAACGGTAGACCGGGATGCCGTAACGCAGGACGCCGCCGAGTTTCTCTGCTTTTTCGAAGATGGTCACCTGATGGCCGCGCAGCGCCAACTGATACGCTGCGCTCAAACCGGCGGGGCCGCCGCCGACCACCGCCAGAGAACGGACCTTGTCTGCCTTGTCCGCCTTCAGCTTCAGTTCAGAATGGTCCGAGATCCAGCGCTCCAGACTGCGGATATTGACCGCGCCGTCCATTTGAATGCGATTGCATTCGTGCATGCAGGGGGCTGGACAGACCCGGCCGCAGACTGAAGGCAGAGCCTGGGTGCGGAGTAAAACCTCGGCCGCGGCGTCGGGTCCGGAGGTTTTCAGCGCTTGAATGAAGCCGACCACGTCGTTGCCTGCCGGGCAGGCATGATTGCAGGGGGCGAGATAATCTTCATAACCGGGAAGCTGAGTACTCCAGCTTCCGGTTTTTAATCTGGTCGGAATATCCTCGGCATGCTCGGTCTGCGGCTTAACCGGCGGCAGGCTGGTTTCCAGCTCACCGCCAACGGCCTCTCCTGTCACAGCGCTGGCAGCTTGCTGGATCCGCACTTTGAGATAGGCCTCTTTGGCCGCCACCAGGTCATATGACAGACCCATTCTGGGATAGGCCTCTTCCAGCACCTCAAACGGCAGGCCGAGGAGCTTGGCGTAGGCGCCGACGAGGGTGGTGTTAATGATAACCACGGTGCTGGTGCCGATGCCATGCTTGCGGGCGATCCCTGTGGCGTCGATGATCCCGAAACGGTAATCGGTGAACTGCTCGCCATATTTCTCCGCCCGTTCGGCACTGTTGAGCAGGATGACCGCACCGGCAGCGACGCCGTCCAGCACCTGTGGTCCAAGCAGGGCCGCGTCGAGAACCAGCAGATGATTCGGCTGGTAAACCTTGTTGCGGTTTTTGATCGGAACGCGATTAACCCGGGTAAAGGCACGGACCGGAGCACCGGAACGTTCGGCCCCATAATCGCCAAAAGTCTGCACGTTCAGCCCCATTTGTGCATAGATCGCAGCAATCAGCTTGGCGCAGGTCACGCCGCCCTGACCACCACGACCGTGCAGACGAATCTCCAACGGGAAAGAGATATCGCTTGGCAAACCTGCTTTAGCTGAATCTGCTTCTATGGAAGGTTTTGACTTTTGTTGACCCATTAATTGCTCCACTCCACCATATTGCGGCTGACATACGCGAACAGAAACCTTACCTGAACAATGCTCAGTGTTCATTTTACTCTTTATCTGGCCAATAAGAGCCATCGCCTGCTTAATTCTTGGTGAAACGCTCTTCGGCCATCAGATCCGCAATAACATTGGTCGGCAGATTTTGCCGTTCGGCGCGAATGAAGATCTCCTGTAGGCTGTCGTAGATTGCGTTGATATGCTGATTCAACTTCAATTCGTCGAAACCGATCTGCTCGAAGTAGACATCGATGATACCGCCGGCATTGATCACATAGTCGGGCGCATAGAGTATGTTGCGCTCTTTCAACTCTAGCCCGTGGCGGCGCTCGGCTAGCTGGTTATTCGCAGCTCCAGCAATGATGCTGGCTTGGAGTTGTGGGATGGAACTATCGTTGAGAATCGCCCCTAAGGCACAAGGTGCGAAAACGTCGACCGGCTGGGAGAAGATGTCTTTGGGTGCGACAGCAGTGGCGCCCAGTTTGCGGACTGCAGCCTCAACCCGTTTGCTATCGGTGTCGGCGACCCAGAGTTTGACGCCAGCGTGACTGAGCAGTTCAGCCAGTCGGTAACCGACATTCCCTAACCCCTGAATGGCGACCCGCAGACCGGTCAGTTCATCCAGGCCCAGTTGAAAATTTACCGCAGCTCGCAGACCGTTGAAGGTGCCCAAGGCGGTACTGGGTGAGGGGTCACCGCTGCGCAGCTCGCCGCCGAGGGTGCGCTTTTGGTGGATACCGGTGATATAGGGTGTCTCCTTGGCCATGACGATCAGATCGGCCACACAGGTGCCGGAATCTTCAGCAGCCACATAGTCGCCGTGCAGTTCGTTGAGGAAGCGACCCATGGCGCGCAACAGGGCTTCACTTTTGTCTTTGCGCGGATCGCCGATGATTACCGACTTGCCGCCCCCCAGCTTGAGGTCGGCCATGGCCGATTTATAGGTCATCCCTTTCGACAGTCGCAGCACATCGTTCAGCGCATCTTCTTCAGAGGCGTAGGGCCACATCCGGCAGCCGCCGAGGGCGACGCCACGGCTGGTGTTGTGGATGGCGATAATCGCTTTGAGTCCGGTCTGCTGGTCCTGGCAGAAGACAACCTGCTCATGTTCCGAGATGTTATTCTTGCTGGTGATTTCCATCCTCAACTCCTGATTCTCCCCCTGAACGCAACTGGTCACAGCACTATTACTTAGCAACCAGCTTGCCATCTTTGACAAAAGTGAAAATTGTTTTACTGGGAATTTATTGAACTGTTTCCTTGAGTTGCTAACTCGTTGGAAATTATGCAAATAAAATCGTTTGGAAAATTACGTTCACCGGCTGGGGAGTTGGCTGACCGGAACGATTCTGGGGGACAGGTTGAAGTGGCGTGGAAACCAATGGTTCCATTCCGGAGAGATTTCTTTTTTAACTAGCCGAAATAGTTAGATTAAATAGCTTTGGAAACTTTAGTTTCCAGTGGTAACCTGAGTTTCCGTTTCGGGGAGGTGTTTCTTCAGCTTTTTCAGCAACGCGGTGTGTGAGATACCGAGCAGTTTTGCCGCCTGCCGCTTGCTGCTGGATATACTGAGGGCGTGATCGATGATCTGTCGCTCCAAACGTTGGACCTGCATGGCCAGCGGTTCACTGGTAGCGGGGAGGGGGGCTCTGGGGGCAGCCCCATGCTGTTGACCAATTTCATAACTGAACAGAATGCTGTCCGCATCAATCAGTTCATCGCCGCCAAGGATGGCTGAACGCTCTATCACATTGCGAAATTCGCGGACATTGCCGGGCCAGCGGTGGCTGTAAAGCTTCTGAAGTGCGGCATCGCTCAGGGTCTGCGGAATTTTTCCGAGTCGGGCATTGACCTGAAATAAGAAATGCTCGATCAACAGCGGAATATCTTCAAGTCGTTCGCGTAGCGGTGGAATGTGGATCGGGAAGACGTTGATCCTGTAGTAAAGATCTTCGCGGAACGTCCCCTGTTCCACCAGCTGTTCCAAATTTTTATTGGTCGCGGTGATGATCCGGACATCGACGGCGATCTCCTGGCTGCCACCGATCCGGCGGATTTTCCCTTCTTGAATCACCCGCAGCATTTTCGCCTGCAGCGGGTAGGGCATCTCGGTAATTTCATCGAGGAAAATGGTGCCATTCTGCGCGGTTTCGAACAGCCCCGGGTTGCCTTCCTTTTTCGCCCCGGAGAACGCTCCGCCGACATATCCGAACAGTTCGCTTTCCAGCAGTGTTTCCGGCAGTGCGGCGCAGTTGATAGGCACGAAGGGGCCGCTCCGACCGCTCTCGGCGTGGATGGCGTTGGCAAACAACTCCTTGCCGGTACCGCTTTCGCCACGGATTGAAACGATACCGTCGGTGGCGGCAATCTTCTCGGCAAATGCGATGGCATCGTGGATCGCTGGGCTACAGCCGATCATATCGCTGAAATGGAGTTGCGGGGTTTCTGCGACTGCGCTGGCGAGCTCCCGAATTACCTTCATGTCCTGCATCACTTCCAGGGCACCGACAATTCGATCCTTAGAATCGCGGATAATTTTACTGCTGGCCAGATACTGATAGCGCTCTTTGCCGCGGATCAGGTTGCGTTTACTGTTGGTGTAGGTTTGTCCTTGCAGGCAACTCAGCAGGTTGTTGTCGGTCAATTGAAGCTCTTGCAGATGCTTGCCGATGATCCCGGGGTGTTGAATGTTGAGCATCTGCCGGGCGACCCGGTTGATGACCCTGAGTTCTCCTTCCTCATCGATAGCAAGGATTCCATCGCTGATGCTGTCGAGCACCACCTGGAAGCGTCGTTCGCGCCTCTCTTGCGGCATGGTGCGGATAAGCCGGGCGCTAATGGTATTCGGCAGCTCCTGCAGAGATGCGATGACTTTGTCCTGGTCAGGAGTCCACTGGCTGGCTTCCAGATCAAGAAAAACAAAGGTGTCATCGCTGCTCTTTTCAACTTCCATGGAGATGATATTCAGGTCGAATTGTGCCAGCACCGAGGTGATTTCTGCCATGGCCCCGACCCGGTCGACCACCAGCAGTTTCATTTTGTTGTTCGGCAGCATGCAATGCCTCCTGCAAAAACTTTAACAGAGACTGCCGAATTAACGACCGTTAAATTCTCCCGGACGTTTTTCCAGAAAGGCGTTGATCGCTTCCAGGTGATCCTCACTGTGGTGAAGCATCCCCTGGAAGCTGGCACATTGGGCAAGAAAATCGGGTAGCTCCTGGCGTTGCCCGAGTTTGAGAAGCCGCTTGCTTTTGCGCAACGCCAGGGGTGGTTTGGCGGCGATCTGCCGGGCCAGTTCTTTGGCGCGGGGGAGCAGCTGCTCTGCGTCTACCAGTTCCAAGAGCAGCCCTAGCTCAAGTGCTTCTTCGGCTTTCACCAGTCGCCCGGTGAAAATAAGTTCAGCCGCCCGCTGATAGCCGATCAACCGCTGCAGAAACCAGGCGCCGCCGTCCCCGGGTATGATCCCGAGGTTGACAAAGGTTTCGCCGAGCAGGGTCTGACCACAGCCGATGCGCAGATCGCACATGCAGGCCAGGTCCATTCCGGCACCGATCGCCGGACCGTTGATGGCGGCGATCAGGGGGATTTCGGTCTGCTCCATCGCCAGGGGAAGTCGCTGAATGCCGCGGCGGTACTGGTCCTGGATCTGCTGCACCGAGCCGGCAAAAATTCCCTGCTTGTCGCGCATCTCTTTGATATTGCCACCAGCGGAGAACGCTTTGCCGGCCCCGGTTATAATCAGCACCGAGACTTCAGATGTGCGGTTACACCAGTCGAGGGTTTGCAGAATGTCTTCGACCAGCGCGGTACCGGTCAGGGCGTTGCGGACATCATCCCGTTGCAGGGTCAGTTGGGCGACCCGATTGTCGAGGCTGAGGCTGGCGTCGGTGAGCTGGGGACAGGGCATGGTTCTCTCCTGAATTGATTCTGGATAGAAAGAATTCTCTATGAGGAATTGCGCAGGCTAGCAACTTTTCTGCCAACAGCATAAAGCTTCTTCCGCGGTGATTCCCACATAATCGGTACGTTTGTTGGGTGGTTCATCATCGCAGCGGACCGGGAATCCGACCGCCACGGTATTGTTGGGATCGGTCTGTTCAAAGAGCAACCGTCGCTGTCTGGCCTGCGGATGATCGGCGACTTCCGCGGGAAGCAGTACCGGTTCGAAGCAGCAGTCGCTGTGTTGTAACAGCTCCTGCCAAAAGCGCAGCGGTTGCTCGCTGAACAGGTCCCGCAGGTCCTTTAGCAAATCGGTCTGTGGCAGAGGTTCTTGCTGGCGTGCTATCCATTCGGGATGATCGACCCGCCGGCAGAAGGCTTCCCAAAATTTCTCTTCGATCGCGCCGAGAGCGACAAAACGGTCATCTGCTGTGCGGTAGATCTGGTAGCAGGCGGCACCGCCGGTCAGCAGGTCCCGGCCGCGGGAGAAGGCTTGATCTTTACGCAGGGCAGCGGTCATGCTGATGCCTTGCCAGGAAAGCACGCTTTCGTACAGGCTGACATCCAGGAAAGCGCCCTGACCGGTTCGTTCGCGACGCAACAGGGCGGCAAGCATGGTTGTCGCGGCCTGCTTGCCGCCGGCGTAATCGGAGACGGGTGGAAAAGGGATCACCGGAGTTTCAGCGGTGCCGATCAGCTCCAGCATGCCGCTGGCGGCCATGTAGGTGAGGTCGTGCCCGGCGCGTTGCTGGTAAGGACCGGTCTGGCCAAAGCCGGAGAGGGCGCAGTGGATCAGCGAGGGGTTGAGCTGCTGCAGTTTATCCCGGCTGAAGCCGAGCCGTTCCATGACTCCCGGACGGTAGGATTCGAGCAGAATGTCTGAATTCTGAATCAGCTGTTCCAGGGTGGCTTTGCCGGCCGAGGTTTTTAGGTCAAGCTGCAGAATCGACTTGCCGGCATTGACCTGTTTGTACCAGGGGGAGATGCCATCCTGATCCTGCAGAATGAAATAGCGCATCGGGTCGCCCTGAGGCGGCTCAATTTTCAACACCTCCGCACCCAGATCCGCGAGGATCTGGGTCGCGTAGGGGCCGGGGAGGTATTGGCTGAGGTCGAGAACCCGGATGCCGTAGAGGGCGTCGGCCAGCATCAGTCTTCCAGGGTAAATTCCCAGGCGCACCAGAACTCATCGGGATGAGCGTCGGGCGGGCAGGCCAGGCAGTTGGTGCGGATGCGCGGATCGATGGTCCTGGCGAACTCGGTGTATTCGACGATACCGACCGTTTTGCAGGGGAAATCGGGGAGTCCTTTGCGTTTGCGTGCCGATTGTACCCGGCAGTCGGCCATCCGGAAGACCACCCGTTTGTCACTAACTTCTAGGCACTCCTGCAGGTTCAGCCGGGCGTAGAGGCGGTGCTTGAGGCATTCGATCAGCGCCGGAATACCGCCGCCCGGTTCGATGCGGAGACGGGCCATGATCCGTTTGGCCTCGATCACGGTAAACTTCTCCCAGGCGGCCCGGTCGGCGTCGATCGCTTCTTCCATACCGTGCTTTGCTTCGACCGCCTGAAACCAGAGGCCGTCATGGGCCAGCCAGTTTTTGGCATCGTCGATGATGATTTCGATCAGTTCTTCTTTGCTCAGATCGTTGAGCAGTTGAATACCTTCGTCGGGCAAATTGCGGGCGGTGTTGTCAGACATGATTCCCTCCAAAGAGCAATATTGTTAGATTGGACATGCGGGCGAGACATGTCTCGCCCCTACCGTTCATTTTCCGGATTGTTGTTTGTAGGGGCGACATACATGTCGCCCGATCTTGCATTATTCTATCGACCGCTGATCGTCGATGACCAGGCCATCATTTGGCAGTTTGCCAGACTGAACGAATGCAACCTCTCCGCGCAGCTTGCAGATCTCGCGGATCGACTCCTGAAGCTTCTCAGACAGCCCTGAATCTTCTTTCGCAGACTCACACTGCAGAACCATTTTGTCGAGATCGTCCAAGCGACTGACGACTAAGCGAGCTTTGCCGATTTCCGGGTGGCGTTTGACGATTTCAGCGATCTGCGAGGGATGGACGAAAAGGCCGCGGATCTTGCTGGTCTGGTCGGCACGCCCCATCCAGCCTTTGATCCGTAGATTGGATCGCCCACAAGGGCTTTCGCCCGGCAGGATGGCCGACAGGTCGCCGGTAGCAAAGCGGATCAGGGGGTAATCCGGATTCAGGCTGGTGACCACCAGTTCGCCGACTTCTCCTTCCGGAACCGGATCGCCGGTGCCAGGACGAACGATCTCGAGGATGATCCGTTCATCGACGATCATCCCCTCGCGAGCTGAAGATTCATAGGCGATCAGGCCGATATCGGCGGTGGCATAACACTGCAAACAGTCGATACCGCGCTCCCTCCATTTGTCACGTAAGGTTGGCGGCAGATACTCGCCACTGACCAGAGCCTTCTGTAAACTAGACAGGTCAGCGCCCAATTCATCGCCTTTGTCGAGGATGATTTTCAAGAAGGAGGGAGTTCCGACATAACCGGCTGGTTTTAGGTCGGCAATCACTGAGACCTGTTGTTCGGTTTGGCCAGTACCCGCCGGGATAACGGTGCAGCCCAGAGCGTGTGCGCCCGATTCGACCATCGCTCCAGCCGGAGTAAAGTGGTAGGAAAAGCAGTTGTGCAGCAGGTCGCCACGCCGAAAACCAGCAGCAAACAGGGTGCGCCCGAAATTCCAGAAATCGCGTCGCGCGCTGCCTGGCTCATAAATCGGTCCCGGTGAGACGAAGATATGTGTCAGTTCAGGCGTACGAAGTCCGGTCAAGCCACCGAAGGGGAGCGCCTGACGTTGTTTTGCGTTCAGCTCGCTCTTGCGGGTCAGCGGTAGTTTCGCCAGCTCTGCGCGGCTGTTGACCGGTTGCCCAAGGTCACCTAAGGCCTCAGCATAGGCGGGGGCATTTTTTATTGCGTTGTCTATCTGCGCGGCCAGGGCATGCATTTGTTCAATTTCGCGCTCTTTCCGGCAGCGAGTTTCCAAACTATCAAAATGCTCGTCGGTCATATTCTTCCCCTCAAACCAATTGATGCTAAAATGCCGATGGGTCTGATTACATCCAGCGCTTACGCCGTTTGTACGATTTTAAATTTTTAAATGACTTGCGTTCCTTGTCGCCACCAGCCAGATAAAATTCCTTCATATCTTCGTTGTTAAGCAGGTCTTCTCCCGTGCCGTCGAGGACGATTTTCCCTGATTCCATGACATAACCGTAGCTGGCGCTGTGCAAGGCCATGTTGGCATTTTGTTCGACCAACAGCATGGTGATTCCCTGTTCCCGGTTGACGGTACGGATAATTTCGAACACCTCCTTGACCAGCAGCGGTGAGAGCCCCATCGAGGGTTCGTCGAGCAGGATCATTTCCGGGCGGGCCATGATCGCCCGGCCGATCGCCAGCATCTGCTGCTCGCCACCGGAAAGGTAACCGGCCAGACCGGTCCGCTCTTTCAGGCGGGGGAAGTAGTGAAAGACCTTCTCGATGTCGTCTTTGACACCCTTGTCCTTGCGGGTATAGGCACCTAACCTCAGGTTTTCGATGGTGGTCATGTCCTCAATGATTCGCCGCCCTTCCATGACCTGGAAGATTCCTTTACGGACGATCTCATCCGGCGAACGATTGGCGATACTTTCACCCATGAACTCGATCGCTCCGCGGGTGACTTTGCCGTCCTCGGTTTTCAACAGCCCGGAGATTGCTTTGAGGGTAGTCGATTTGCCGGCGCCGTTGGGCCCGAGCAGGGTGACGATCTCCCCTTTGGGGACATCGAGACTGATCCCGCGCAGCACCAAAATGACCTCGTCGTAGACCACTTCGATATTGTTGACCGACAGAATGATCTCTTTTTCTTCAGTTTTCGCTGCGGCTTCTGCCATGGGGACACTCCGTGAAGGCTATGGTTCGATGTTCGAGGTTCAAGGTTCGAGGTTCGGATTTTAACGTCGAACCCCGCACATCGAACTTCGAACGCTGCGGGGGCGCGAACGCCCCCGCAGCAGGGTTGCTCTTACCAGCCGAGCCACTCGGGCCGGCGGGGGACTTCGATCGTTGCTTGCTTGTTCAACTGGAAATCACCGCCGTTGTACATGCTGGTGTAAACGCCAACGGAGGTGGTGCCTCGATGGTCCTCATTGGTCCAGGAGGAGGGCGTACAGACGCCTTCCAGTCCGGCTGGGACATGATTGACCATCGACTCCATGGCCTTCTTGATGTTCGACCCGGAGACCTCGCCCTGCTTGTCGGCGATCTCCATGGCGTCCTTCATGTAGAAGGTCGCACAGACACCACGCATGTAGTGCAGGTTGCGGTATTTTTCACCACTCGGATCGGACATCTTGGAGATTTCTCGGACGGTTTTCATGCCCGGTGCTTCAGTGTCTTTCCAGGAGGGGGCACCGACGAACACGGCAACTCCGTCACCGGATTCTTTGGCCGCCATGATGGAATTCTCATCCCAGCCCCAGACGTTGGCCAGGAACTGCGGTTTGGCGCCGACCGTGCTGCAGGAATTGAGCAGGGAGATGTTGGAGCCGGCAGTGTTGCCCATATAGGCATAGTTGGCACCGGAGTCCTTGAGGATCAGGCACTGGGCCTTGGCATCGCCTGGCTTGAGATCGTAAACGATCGGGTTGAGGACCTCGAAACCGAGTTCCTTGGCATATGCGGCACAGGCCTCCTTGGGGGCATTGGGATAGGGGTGATTGGCACCCATATGGATGAACTTTGGAGTCCCTTTTTCACCCTTGGCTTTCCAATCGTCGGCAGCCCACTGCACCAGGCCGCGGCAGGCGTCAGAGTAGGAGGGGCCATAGAAGAAGTTGTAGGGTGCTGGGGCCTTGGTTTTGGGCGACTTACCGGTCGGATCGGTCAGGTGCCCGGAATAAGAAGCTGAGTAATAGGGGATTTGATCCTTGGCGACGAACTTGACCAGTGCCTCGGTGTCGGCGGTGCCCCAGCCCTGGATAGCGACCGGATTGAGGCTGGAGACCCACTTTTTGTAGGTGGCGACGGCGCGTGGTGCATTGTAGGAGTAGTCAACGGTTTCGTAATCGAGCAGCGTACCGTTGATGCCGCCGTTTTTGTTGATGTAGTTCATGGCATCGGCGACGCCATTGCCATAGGGGACACCGACGTCCGAAGTCGGCCCGGTGTAGCAGGCCAAGTGCCCGACCGGAATGGTTTTGGCGGCAAAGGCCGTGCTGGCAAAGGCCAGCATGGCAATCAACAGGGTGCCGAGCTTGATCGATTTGCGCATTTCTGTTCCTCCTTTTGTCTGGTGGTCCGGTGATCCGGAGTTGTTTCCTCTGTTTCAGGCTGATCTGTAATTCTAGCGGGCAATCCTTCTTTGTCAGTAGGAGAATGGGTAGAGCTTCCAGTAAGCCTTGATCATCTTCCAGCGATGTGCCAGGCCGTCCGGCTCAAATATCAGGAACAGGATGATCGCCAGGCCGATCGCCATCTCCTTGATGTAGGCCAGTGCCTGGGTCAACCCCGGTGAATTGCTGCCGACCAAGTGGACGCCGGCTTCCATGAGTTCCGGCAGCAGGACCATGAAGGCGGTACCCATCAGACTGCCCATCACCGAGCCCATGCCGCCGATAATGATCATCCCCAGAAACTGGATGGAGAGCAGGAGGGTGAAACCTTCGGCAGAGACGAAGCCGAGGTAGTGGCCGAACAGCGCTCCACCGACTCCGGCGTAGAAGGACGAGATGCCGAAGGAGAGGATCCGGTACTTAGTAAGGTTGATCCCCATGATCTCTGCCGACAGGTAATGATCGCGGACCGCGATAAAGGCACGGCCATCGCGGCTGCGCAGCAGGTTGGCACCGAGCAGAAACATGACAACCACATAGAACAGCACCACGTAGAAATAGCGCTGGTCGTTGTTGAATTCGAAGCCGAACATTGAAAAGGGGTTGGCCATCGCCCCGTAGGAACCGCCGGTGAACCAATCGGCCCGGGAGAAAAAATCCTCGAGGATGTACTGTGAGGCAAAGGTTGCAATGGCCAGGTAGAGCCCCTTGATCCGACCGGCCGGGATGCCGACGATCAGTCCGACTGCCATGGTCATCGCTCCGGCGAGTGGGATGGTAAAGAAGACCGGGATGCCGGTGGTGTTGTTCAGCCAGGCCGAAGCGAAAGCGCCGAAACCGAAGAAGGCGGCGTGACCAAGGGATATCTGCCCAGTAAAGCCGACAACGATATTTAAACCCAGGGCGGCGATACCGTAGTAGCCGATCTGGATCCCCAGGTTGAGATGGTAGGGGCTTAAGAAACTAGGTGCGATCAGCAGAAAGATCACCGCGGCGATTGCCACGCGGCGGGCCAGCGGGGTCGGGAAGATGGTCGTGTCCTGTTGGTAGGTGGTGCGGAACTCGCCGCAGCGCATCCTTGAGTGTGCCGATGCCATACGCTAGATCCTCTCGATGTCTTTGGTTCCGAACAGGCCGTAAGGCTTGATCATCAGGATAATCACCAGGGCGTAGAAGGGGGCGATGCTGTACATGTTCCCCAGGTGCAGCCATTGGCTGTCAAAGAATTCGGCCAGGTTTTCCAGCACGCCGATAATCAGGCCGCCGACGATGGCGCCGACTATCGAATCAAGCCCGCCGAGGATCACCACCGGGAAGACTTTGATGCCGAAGAAGGAGAGCGCCGAGGAGACGCCATTGACCATCCCGACCACGACTCCGGCCACTGCTGAGACCAGTGCCGAGATTGCCCAGGAGGCGGCGAAGACCTTTTTTACCGAGATTCCCAGGCTTTGAGCGACCTGCTGGTTGAAGGCGGTGGCGCGCATTGCCAGCCCCATCTTCGAGTATTTGAAGAAGTAGTAGAAGCCGATCATGATGACCACCGAGATGACCAGGCTCATCACGTAGGCCGTCTGGATCTGCAGGCCGAGGATATTGATCGATTCGGTTTCAAAGACCTGCGGAAAGGCCTTGGTGTAGCCGCCGAACATCCAGCTCATAAGCGACTGGAAGAACATCGACAGGCCTATGGTGACCATGATCACCGAGATGATCGGTTCGCCGATCATCGGCCGCAGTACCACCATCTGCAGGACGATGCCGAAGATGACCATAAACACCAGGGTGATCGGAAAGCCGATATAGAAGGGCAGCTCAAACTTGACCAGCAGCGCCCAGCAGGTCCAGGCGCCGATCAGCAGAAATTCCCCTTGTGCAAAGTTTACGATTTGGGTCGATTTATAGATCAGCACGAAACACATCGCGACCACCCCGTAGAGGGTGCCGACGATGATGCCGTTGACCAGTAGCTGTGTCAGTAGTTCGAGATTCATATATTGCTCCTAGTTTCAACCAAGTTCTGGATGACAGCCCTTCTCCCTCGAGGGAGAAGGTGGCCAAAGGCCGGATGAGGGGGAGCCCAACAGTTCGTCTGTGTGATCCGATCGTTTTCCCCTCACCCTGACCCTCTCCCTCGGGGAGAGGGAACTTTTTAGCTAGCCGTTTGCATTTCCATATTTGGGCCCTGGCTGTCTGCTGAGCCAGGATTCAAGTCGACCACTCGCACATCGGTCTGCACCCGTGACTTATTGCCATCCTGGAAAGTGATGACGGTGTCGATATGCACGATCTGTTGCTCGGAATAGATCGTATCGATGATCTCGGCATATTTCTCTTTGATCACCCCGCGCCGCACCTTGCGGGTCCGGGTCAGCTCGCCGTCGTCGGCGTCGAGCTGCTTGTAAAGCAGCAGGAATTTGCGGACCTGCTGAGCCTCGGGGAGGGTCTGGTTGACCTGCTCGACCTCTTTTTGA
The DNA here is from genome assembly GCA_947259685.1 of uncultured Desulfuromonadales bacterium. The sequence continues at coordinate 16,833 of CAMYNC010000062.1, forward strand.
ATCAGTTCGTAGATCTTTGGTTGCGCAGAGAGGTTGATGTAGTTAGTAAAGGCGATGTCGCGCTGTTCAGCCCATTTGGCGACGATCTCATAGCGGATGCAGATAATCGCCGACAGGTAGGGGCGACTGTCCCCCTGGATGACTGCCTCGGCGATAAACGGTGAAAACTTCAGCTTGTTTTCAATGAACTGCGGTGAGAAACGGGTGCCGGTGGAGGTTTCCGACAGATCGGAAATCCGATCGATGACCACCAGATGATTGTTTTCTTGCTTGAAATAACCGGCATCGCCGGTGTGCATCCAGCCATCATCCAGGGCCTCTTTGCTTGCTTCCTCGTTTTTATAGTAGCCGAGGAACATGCCGCGGGTTTTGGCGACGACTTCGCCAACGCCGTTGCTGTCCGGGTTGTCGATGCGAACCTCGGCGTTTTCGAAGGGGATGCCGACGCTGTCGAAATCGACATCATGGGCTTCATGGATGGTGTAGGCGCCTGCCAGTTCGGTCTGGCCGTAGAGCTGCCGCAACGGCACGCCCATGGCGAGGAAAAATTTGAAAGTATCCGGACCCAGTGCTGCGCCGCCGGTCGCTGCAGAACGGAGGAAGGAGAAGCCAAGCCGGTCTTTCAGTGGGCGGAACAATAGCCAATATGCCAGCTTAGACTGCACCCTGCCGTTTTCTGTCGCCTGTTTGGCCAGCTTCATGCCCCAGGCATACATCTTCTGCTTGAATCTGGTAGCGTCCATCATCTTCGCCTTAACATCGGCGGCGACGCTTTCCCAGACCCGCGGCGCCAGCAGCACAAAGTTGGGACCGATCTCCCGCAGGTCGTCCATCATCGTCTCCGGTTCTTCGACGAAGTTGACGATCTGGCGGCTGATAAGCGCCTGGGCAACAGCATAGACCTGTTCCATGATCCAGGGCAACGGCAGGACCGAGACATAGTTGTCGGTCGGCAATTTGGGGTCGGCGTGCAGGTAGGCGAGACAATGTTCAAGCATCGGGCCACCCTGCAGCATCGCCAACTTGGGGTTGCTGGTGGTGCCCGAGGTCGGGCAGAGGATCGCCACATCCTCCGGCTGGCCGGCGGCGACCAGCTTGCGGTATAGGTCCGGTTGCTGCTGGTCGAGCTTTTCCCCCAGGGCCATCAGGTCGCTGTGGCTGAGCAGGCGTGGGTCGTCGTATTTGCGCATGCCGCGCGGGTCGCAGTAGATGATGTGCTTGACGCAAGGACACTCCTCGGTAATGTCGAGGACCTTGTCGACCTGCTCTTCATCTTCGGCGATGATGATTTTCGCGCCGGCGTAGTTAATCAGGTAGGCGCACTCCTCATTCATCGAGTCCTGATAGATACCGAAGATCATCGCCCGCAACGCATGGCTGGCGATCTCACCGGCGACCCACTCGGGGCGGTTATCGCCGATGATGCCGACCGAGTCGCCCTTTTTGATGCCGAGCTGGTGCATCCCCAGGGCAAACAGTTTGACCATCCGATTGTAGGCGTCCCAGCTGAATTCGTTCCAGATACCGAACTCTTTTTCCCGCAGCGCGGTTTCCTCGGGCCAGTTGTCGGCATTGTGGAGCAGCAGCTTGGGGAAGGTATTGAACTCCTTGATATCCGCGTATTCGGCTTTCATCAGGCCACCTCCGCTGGCTTGTCAGCGTCGCTGTCATCTTCACCAAGGTAGGCTTTCTTGACCCGCTCGTTGGCCATCACCTCGTCGGGGAGACCTGCGGCGATCTTGCGGCCGAAGTCGAGGACCATGACCCGGTGGGAGATATCCATCACCACCCCCATATCATGCTCGATCATCACCACGGTCATGCCCCATTCTTCATTCAGGTCGATAATATAGCGGGCCATATCCTCCTTCTCCTCAAGATTCATCCCGGCCATCGGCTCATCGAGCAGGATCAGATCGGGTTTCAGAGCGACAGCGCGGGCCAGTTCTACCCGTTTGCGCAGGCCATAGGAGAGGGTTCCGGCGATCGATTTGCGGATATGGGCGATTTCCAGAAAGTCGATGATGTCTTCGACCTGCCGCCGGTGGGCGAGTTCCTCTTTCTGGGCGCGGGAAAACCAATAGAGTGGCCCGGAGAAGAAATTGTTTTTCAGCTGATGGTGACGGCCGACCATGATGTTGTCGAGGACCGACATATGGCTGAACAGCGCCAGGTTCTGAAAGGTGCGGCCGATGCCGAGGGTGCAGCGGTCGTTGGGGCGCAGGCCGATCAATTCTTTACCGGCGTATTTGATCGAGCCTTTGGTGGGTTGGTAGCGCCCGGAGATGCAGTTCAGCATGGAGGTTTTACCGGCGCCGTTCGGGCCGATGATGGAAAAGATTTCGCCGCGGCGGACAGCAAAACTGACGTCAGTCAAGGCGTGAACACCACCGAAAGAGAGCGAAATATCATTGACCTCTAACAGCAGGTTGGGGTCGGACATGGGCATTCCTCCTCTGACCTCTTAGCGGCTTCAGCGGCAGGCTGAGGCGCGGTGATGGTTTGGAATGCTAATGAGTTTGCAAGGTGGATACCAAGCAATGTTTTATCCTTCTTGCTGGTTTTGTAAAGTCCCTAAGTAGTAAAAAACAGGGCGGAAAAATTTATTCTTTAGCTCTTTTCTGCGAGAAAAGGTCCTGGCGCCAGTGTCATCTCCGTTAACACTGGTGTCAGGACCAATCTGTCGGGAGTCTTCAATCGATGGAGAATTTCTGCAATTTCTTGTAAAGACCTGGTCGCGAAATTCCCAGCAGTCTGGCTGCGTTCAATTTATTGCCGCCGGTTTTTTCCAGGGTCGCGCGCAGGAGCTTCTGCTCAAGCCCTTCCATGATATCCTGCAGGGGCAGTTGGCCGATATTTGACAGCAGCTCCGGAGGGGGCTCTGCCTGGCCGGTCTGGGCCAGGGGGCTGCCGAATTTCTGGCGGATATATTGGGGCAGATCGGCTGCATCGATCAGCGGCCCACTGGTCATATTGAAGGCGCTTTCAACTGCATTGCGCAACTCGCGGATATTGCCGGGATAATTATATTGTTTGAGCATTCCCCAGGCCTCGTCGGTCAGGCCCTGGATGTCCAGTTCGAATTCCGCGTTGAAGTTGTCGATCAGGTGCTTGGTAATGAAGTAGATGTCTTCGCGGCGCTCGCGCAGGGGAGGAATTTCCAGGGCAATGACATTCAGCCGGTAGTAGAGGTCGGTACGAAACTTTCCTTCTGCAACCTGTTGCTCGAGGGTGACGTTGGTGGCCGCGAGCACCCGGATGTCCAGCCTGCGGGTCTGGGTGCTGCCCAGCGGCGTGACCTCTTTTTCCTGCAGTACGCGTAGTAGTTTAGCCTGCATATGCTGCGGCATCTCGCTGATTTCATCGAGAAAGATGGTGCCGGTGTGGGCCTGTTCGAATTTACCGGCCTGGCCCCCCTTGCGCGCGCCGGTAAAGGCGCCATCGACGTAGCCGAACAGCTCCGCTTCCATCAACTGTTCAGGGATCGCCGCGCAGTTGACGCGGACGAAGGGGGCGAAGCGCCGTTTGCTGGCGGCATGTATGGCATGGGCAAAGAGTTCTTTGCCCGTGCCGCTTTCGCCGGCCAGCAGGACATTTGACGGACGCTGGGCAATGCGCAGGATTTTTTCCTTTAAATCTTTCATCACCGGACTCTGGCCGATGATGCTGTTGCAGTCGTATTTAAATTCGTGGCTGGAATTATTGGTTGGTTTTTTAGTTTTTTCCGGTTGCTTGATGTAGGCCTGAAACTTATCGGCCAGACGGGAGAGTTCGCGAATGTCATGGAAAAGAATCTTCCCCAACGCGCCGATCATCTGTCCTTCTTTGAGCAGCGGGTAGCGGCTGACGATGGCATTGTGGCCACCAAGCAGATGCGGTTCGGCCACCTCCGATTGGCCGGTGTCCATGACCACCGGCAGCCGTGATGGATTGGAGTTGGGATAGGCCTTGTGGACATGCTTGCCGATCATCTGACTGGCGCGGACGCCAAGGGAATCGGCAAAGGGTTGATTGACCAGGGTGATGATTCCCTCCGGATTGACCAGGATCA
>CAMYNC010000063.1 GCA_947259685.1 uncultured Desulfuromonadales bacterium
CCGACGAGCAGGAGCTTTATCTTGAGCAGAAAGGCCGTAGGACGTCACATGGCGGAAAGAGGCGGTAACGGCAAAATCTGGCGCTGGTGCGAAACACCCCGCAGAGCAGAACAAAGCTACCAGCCGCCCTGCAGATACTTGCGCAGCAACAATCCGCCTTAATACCCCATCCGCAATTCACTCGGCCTGACCACCTCGACCCCCGCCGGGCGGTTAAAGTTGAAAAAGCGTTCAGAGATGTTGCGGTTGACGCGGATATCGCTGAATTCGATGATGGTGCGATTGCCGTTAGGGTCGGCCACCGTGGTTGCCAGAATCGGGAACAGCTCGCCGGTGGTGTTATTTTCCACAAATTCCCGCACCGCATCCCGGTCGACGACGATCTGCAGCTGCTGAATCAGCTGCGAGACCCGACGCGGCTGCAGTTCAAGGATATAATTGCCATCCTCATCCATATTGGGGGCGGCCCAGTTGATATTGAAATCGCGCGAGAGGTTGCCCAGACCGGTGAGAAAGGTCACCGGGTTATCGCTCTGCTGCTTACTCACCTCGCGGATATCGCTTTCGATCACCTGACGATTCTCAGGCAGGTAGACCCACATGGTATTTCCGTCGGAGACGATTTCCTGCGGGCTCGGCTCGCGATATTCCCAACGAAACATCGCCTGCGGGACTTCATCGTCTCTGCGCTGCAGAAACTTGAAGCTGACATCGCCGCGGCCGCGCTGAATGCGGTCGATAGAGGCGATGTGTGATTCCTGAAAGAAATCCGCCGAAAAATCGTAAATAGCCGAAGTCGGGGTGCCCCGTTTGGCCTGAGCGGTTGGTTTGAAAGGGGTTTCCAGGGTTTTAATGACATCGCTCAAGCCGACCGCTGCTGCGGTGGCGAATCCTGACCAGAAGCCGAATAACAGGAATATGACGATCAGCCCAATGCGCATCTTATCTATCTCCTTTTGCAGTAAAAAAATATCCACAGAGTTTAGCAGGTTTTTTTGACTAGAGATAGCGACTCAAGGGTCAAGATGGGGTCAGGCTTTCATAAATTGACAAAACGCGATCTCGAGTTATTCTCTTCCTATGGCGAGAAAACAGAGAATTCATTTTCCAGGGGCGGTTTATCATGTGATGCAGCGGGGAAACGGGGCTGGGACCATCTTCTTCTCTGACCAAGACCGGTGCCGATTTTTTCTGCTGCTCCAGGAAGCAACTGCTCGTTTTCATTGTCGGGTGCATGCCTTTTGTATGATGGAAAATCATTTTCACTTGGCCATCCAGGTAGGTACTGTCCCCTTGTCCAAGATTATGCAAAATGTTTCCTTCAGATACACCTCCTGGGTGAACAAGAATCAGGGCCGGATTGGGCACCTTTTTCAGGGACGCTACAAGGCCATACTGGTTGAAAAGAAAAGTTATCTTCTCGAACTTGTACGTTACATTCACTTAAATCCTGTTCGTGCCGGACTAGCTGCCAACCCCGAGGATTACTTATGGTGTGGACACCGGACCTATGTGGGAGACGAAGCAATTCCCTGGTTGACGACCGATTGGATTCTTGGGCAACTCGGGGATGATTTGGATGTTGCCAGGGCGCGTTATGTTCGCTTTGTGCTGGATGGGGTAGGACAGGAGTTGGAAGAAGGTTTTCGATACGGAAGTTCGATCGATAGTCGTGCATATGGGACGGATAGCTTTGTTGAACAGGCTTTAGAGCAGGGTACCGAATCTGAAAATAGACCACCAGAGTTTGTTGGTATTGTTGAAGCTGTATGCCGAAGTTATGATTCATCCGCAACTCGCCTTAAATTGAAGGGACAAGGGCGTATTGAGTCGCAGGCGCGTGCACTGATCGGTTTTGTCGCTACTTCCACCAAGAGTGCAACACTGACCGAGGTGGCCAAATATTTTGAAAGAGATGTCGCTACTTTAAGTACAGGGATCAAACGATTGAAAACCAGGATTTATGCCAGTGAGAACGAAACGGACATCTGGCGGAAGGTCCTCGAACAATTCAAATTGCAATTGTGAAAGCCTGACCCCAGAACTGGAATACAGAATATTTAGGTGACAATTGACATCTCCCAGAAAACAAATTCTTCAATGGGCCAAACAGGGCCACCTGAATGAAGCTCTCCTCCCTGAAGCTCTTTGTCTCGCTGAAGCAGAACCTTCCCCATCAGACTGGCGACAGTTCATCGATAAACTGATGCTCTGGTTCGGGTCGATCTTCATGGCGGTGGGGGTGATTTTCTTCTTTGCCTACAACTGGCAGGAGATGGGTCGCTACGCCAAGTTCGGGCTGGTTGAGTTCTGTATCGTGGCGGCGATTGCTATCTGCTGGAAGCTAGGGCTTGATCGGTTGTCGGGTAAGGCGGCGCTATTCGCTGCGACCATTTTGATCGGTGCGCTGCTCGCCCTGGTCGGGCAGACCTATCAGACTGGGGCTGACCCCTGGCAACTGTTTGCTGTCTGGGCGGCAATGATCCTCCCCTGGGTTGTGATCGGTCGGTTCGGTGCTCTGCTGCTGTTCTGGATCGGGTTGATCAACCTTTCCATGTTTCTTTACTTTCAAACCTTTCCCCGCTTCTTCGGCGTTTTTGGGGTGCTATTCGGCAGCGAAGCCATGCTCTGGACCTTTTTCATCTTCAATACGGCTATCCTCTGCCTCTGGGAACTTGCTGCCCAGCGGCAGGTCTCATGGTTGAGTGAACGTTGGCCGTTGCGGGTGCTGGCAGTTGCCAGTGGAAGTTTGATTACAACCCTGGTTGTGTGGTCGATCTTTGAATTCCGTTCTTTTGGCGTTGCCTGTCCGATTGGTTATCTGCTCTGGCTGGCTGCGGCATACTTCGTTTATCGACATAACTACACAGATGTCTTTGTCTTGGCTGGAGGGGTGTTAAGCGTCATCATTGTTGTGACAGTCCTGCTGGCGCATTCGATGTTCAATCACGGAGGAAATGCCGGTTCTTTCCTGATCATCGGTCTGGCTGTTATCGGTCTTTCGGCGGTTGGCGGGTTGTGGTTGAAATCGATTGCTCTGGAGGACAAGTCATGAAGATTCTCTCCAGACAAAGCTTGTGGCAACGTTTGCAAAGTGGCGGACTGGTTGAGAGGGATCTCCCCCCGGCGGAAAAGGGTGATTCGCTCTGGTATGTGCGGGTCATGCTCGGTGTCGCTGGCTGGATCGGATCTCTGTTTCTACTCGGTTTTGTCGGAGCCGGGTTCGCTTTTGTGATGGAGAACGCAATAGCCGCTCTGGTTGTCGGCGGCCTAGTCAGTGGCGGCGCCTACGCAATATTTAAAACCAGGCAGGATAGTGATTTTTTCACCCAGTTCGGTCTGGCGGTTGGCCTGGCCGGGCAGATGATGTTGATTTACGGCATCTTTGAACTGTTCGATCATAATGAGTCTCTCGTTTATGGTCTGATCTTTGTTGCCGAAGCGCTACTGACCTTTCTCATGCCGAATTTCATTTATCGTGTGCTGTCCAGTCTGGCGGCGGCGCTTGCGCTGACCTTTGCCCTGCACAGTGCCGGCGTCTACGGTCTTGCCTCAGGGTTGCTTGCTGCAGGGTTCTCGTTGGTGTGGTTACAGGATGTTCGCTGGTTCAGGTTCAGTGAAACCTGTCGCCCGGTTGGCTATGGGCTGGCCTTTTCTCTGCTCTACTACAAAGCCGGTATATTTTGGGGACATTGGATCTGGTGGTCGCGACCGGCGGGACCGAACTGGATTTCCCAAAATGCTTTATGGCTGGGCAAAGCATTGATCCTGATCGTTTTTTTTGTCGTGTTTTTCGTCCTGCTCAAACGGATGCAGATTGTCGTTACCAGTCGATCCGGCTTAGCTGCTCTGGCTGCGACCGGTATAGGGATATCAGCAGCTTTTGCTACTCCTGGGTTAGGGCAGGCCTTGTTGATTCTTATCATCGGCTTTACCGTTTGCAATCGCGTCCTGATCGGCATCGGCTTGCTGGCGAGCGGCGCGTTCCTCTCCAATTATTACTATCTGCTGCAATCGACCCTGTTGGAAAAATCACTGCTGCTGATCGGCATCGGTGCTGTTCTGCTCATCAGTCGGGTCCTGGTACGGACATGGCTTCCGCTATCTGAGAGAGGGCAAGCCGATGCGTAGAACTATCCTGATTGCCACGACCCTGCTTCTGCTGGTGGGGGTCAATTTCACCATTTACCAGCGTGAAAATCTGATCAGCTATGGTCGTGTGATCCTGCTGGAACTGGCCCCGGTCGATCCTCGTTCGCTCATGCAGGGCGACTACATGGCGCTACGCTTTCAGATTGCCAATCAGGCCTTTGCCGGGCTGGATCTGAAAACGCTTGATGACGGTCATCTGGTGACAGTTCTCGATGAAAGGGGAGTCGCCTCTTTCTCCCGCTTTGCTGATTCGTCGCCACTGGCGAAGAATGAAGTCCTGTTACGCTATCGCATCCGCAATGGACGCTCAAAGTTTTCGACCAATGCGTTCTTTTTTCAGGAAGGTCATGCTAAGGATTACGAGGCTGCCAGATTCGGAGAATTTCGCGTAGATACGGATGGTGAGGCGATTCTGGTCCGGTTGCGAGACAAGGATCTGGTTATGCTTGGGGCGGAGAAGTTGTAAATAAGAAGAGTGTGATTTGTGGAAGAATACAGAGAATTTGAGACATATGAGGAGTGCCCCTAAATAATCCCAAAGTGCCATAAGAAAGTAATAGACGCTAAGGCCTAACTAATCAACCGGACGGAAAATATGTCTGTGCTAAATTGAAAAACAAAACCAATTGCGGTGGGCCACGCAAGTTCACGTCGCCGCCGGTTTTCGTTACCCGTTATGCGTAAAAATTAAATAGATCGAATACCAACCAAGGAGGACGATAAATGAAATTTCGTATTCTATTTGTGTTGGCCGTTCTATCATTTTCTGTGGTCAACGCCAAAGCAGGTGAAAAAACTAAACTGATCGGCGAGCAACTTTCAAAAAGAATTCAAGGGTACGAAGTCTTGGCTGGCATATCCAAAGAACCTGGCATTGGTTTCAATTTCATGGTTGTCGCATACCAAAACGGCACTCGCGAGCTTTACTGGAACGATGGTGTCAAATCAGGAATAGACACAGGAAACCACCGATTTATAGGCGACCAAACATGCGTAATCTGGAAGACGTCCTTTGAAGGTAAAGAACGGTGCTATGACGTTTACCAAACCGATAATAATCAATACGAAAGTTGGCATAATGGGGAAATTGCCTTTTCGTATTACAAAATAAGGTAGGTGGGCAAAAAACGCATAACAACTCAATGAACCGTTATATTTAAATAATTGATTATTAACCGAAACGAGAGAAAGGAGGCCGGAAGTTAAAGGGTCTTATGCCAACTTCGAGCCCAAAAGCCGTTCATCTGGTTTAAGCTCAGCATTCGATTACCAACGGTTCGTGGCCCGGCGAGAGCGTCTGACTATCTCGACATGGGTGTTCTGCGTTGCCTGGTGGGCTACCCTCATGGTGGTTGGCATTGGCTCGCAGTGGTGGGCGCCTTTGGCCCGCTTGAAGGGCGCCACCATCTGGGGCGACCTGACCGTCGACCGCCTTCTCGCGCTGGGGGCGTTGGTCTCGGTCGTCGTCTGCATTGGCGGACCGTGGCTCATTCGGAACCTACGCCGTCCTCCGCAGCTCTTCATTCTACTCCGCGACTTCCAGAGCAGCGCCGCGGCCCAGCTCGCAAGCAGGTACGTGCGCCAGCATGGCGCGGCGTGGGGGTACTGGCTGACACTTGAGAACGCGGACCTTCAGGCGACCGACAGCGTCAGCGGGGAGGCCGAGATCGATCCCGACGACGAGAAGGACCGGAACAAAAAGCCTCCCGTCGGCGCCTGGTGGATTACCAGCTTGGTGCTTGGTCTCGTCTCGACGACGGTGCTTCTCCTAAGTTACCTCGATTCGGCACCACTGCAGTGGATGCGACGGACGTCGGAGCACTTCGGATTGATCGGCGATCTCGGGTTCGGAGTCGTCAGCATCGCCGGAATCTGCACTGTCTGGCTTGCCACCGCGCTGAGCATTCGTTGGGTGCTACTCAAGGTGCAACGATCAGCGGTTCTCCCGGAGCGGATCAACTCCGCGGAGACCTGCCAAAGAGTGCTCGATATGATCGTCTCCCGGGTCCGCCGCCGCGCGACAACGCTCACACTCGGCCCCCTGCCGGTAATCTCAGTCGGTGATGCCTGGTGGGAGGATGCCGTCCTGCGCTGCATCGCCGAAGCCCGCCTAGTCGTATTCATAATCACCGCGCGCGAGTCGACGGCCCTGAATTGGGAGATGGACCAGGTCCGCCAACTATTCGACCCGCGCCGCACCCTCTACATTGAGCTGAGCGGGGACGACCTCTGCCTCACTGACGGAACCGGTGACCCGATACCCGGCACGTCGCTGGGGCCAGAGGAGGACCGGATCGAAGCCGCCGTCCGCAGGATGCTGGTCGGCGACGGATGAGCTGCGACCTGGAGCGCTGGTTCGATTTTGGGCCCTCGGCGTGGTCGGAACTGAAATACCAAGATGGAAGACACTGAGTAACCTGGGACACTCCCCCTATTTCCTAATTGCCTGCAGCCCAGCCCTCCCCTCTTCCAATCATATGCCATGAATCGCCCGCATCGGCACTCCCGGTTATTCCCATCACATCACACAGCTTCTCAACAACGGCGCCACGATCAGATGCCCTCTTGCGTTAGCAGATAGGTCTCAGCCCACATTGGCTGGACGAATTTAAATCGAAAATAGACAAATCATGTCAAAGAACTATTATTTTTAGTAACTTGCATCGTTGCTATACTTTTCAACCGGACAGTATTGTGCATACATATAAATTATTATCTGGCAAAGCTCTAGTATTTAAATTCTTTGCTATAATATTGATATCGAACAAAGTTATTTGTTTAGACATTAACAGGAATAAAATAGAAATTACATGGACAACAAAAAACAATATCTTATGAAAACTTGAGACTTATTGTTGGTATATATTTTTTATTCATTTCAATCTAAATGCCAGGGATTAGCCACCCTTTAAAAACCCCAAAAAGTGGGAGAAGGCCATGACAAACGACCTCAACACAAATATTCCAGAGGAATGTTGTTCATGCGGAGTAAAAAAGGCATTAACAGATCTCCACAAATCGCCCTGTTGCCAATATTCTGTCTGCAGTGCCTGTGCTACGTACCATAAGATGCCGTGGACATTGGGATATCTTTGTGAAAATTGCCAGTCTAAAGTAAGCCTTGGCAACAGCAAACAAGGCCACGCGCTACTTCATTAGCTGGCGCCTATAACGAATATCTCTGGACCCTTGCCCGTTACATTGAAAAAATCCACTGAAGGCCGGGCTTGGCCTCATTAGTTGCCTGGTTTATTGCTAATTATTTAGAGAATGATAAATTTTACAGCACGATCATTAAACCGGGAATAGACAAATTGTATAACTATTGACTTAAGAGCACCATACGGGGACAGGGGAAAATGGCAGGCTGAATCAACAAGCGGCGTACCGCTACGGCCAGGACCACGATAACCTCACCATCGACAATCAAGATCGATTAAATAGAGACACTCCCGAATGGCGCTAGACATTATGACCCGTTATGTTTCATAAGGAGGAATGACCTTGCCGGAGCGCAAAAATATCGCATTGCTGATCGACGCAGATAATTCGCCCGCGAAGTCAATCCAAAGAATCCTGTCGGAACTCGCACGTCACGGCAAGGTGAACATTCGGCGGGCTTATGGAAATTGGACGTCCCAAAACTTGAAGGGCTGGGAAGCTTCACTGCAAGAGCATGCCATTCAGCCAATTCAGCAATACGATCTTACGAAAGGAAAGAACGCCACTGATATTGCGATGACCATTGATGCAATGGACATGCTGTACACAAAGCAGATAGATACATTTTGCCTAGTTACATCGGATTGTGATTTTACGCCGCTGGCGACCCGACTATTGTCAGAAGGAAAATCTGTTATTGGCTTCGGAGAAAGAAAAGTTCCCGCCGTGTTTGTGAATGCGTGTTCGACATTCTTGTTCCTCGATGACGAGGAAGAAAAACCCGTAAGGAAGTTGACGGCAAACGAGCTCCGGGGCGATACCAGGTTGACGAATCTGATAAGAGAAGCCATATCGGGTACGGAGGACGATGAGGGATGGGCAAGGCTTTCCAAAGTTGGCGCGCATATTTCAAATCACGCCTCTTTTGACGCAAGGAATTTCGGTTACTCACGCCTTAGTGATCTTATCGAAGCGATTGGCTTATTTGAGCTAAGGCGCGATGGCAACATGCATTTCGAGGTTCGCAATGGGAAGCGAAAAACCTAAAAATACGTTCAAGCCATTCGCTACGCTCACTCGGTCGACCTGTTGCGCCGGCCGCCGCTTAACTATGAGACTGTCGGACTATCCATGAGCCGGCTGCAAATTCGACTGTTTGGCCCAGATTTCAGCTCTTTTTCGGCCCATAGCTACAACTATGAGCTCTCAAACGAGCCAAAATCTGGTCTCAAACATCCAAATTTTCGCTTCGGCCCGAATAGCCCGACAGCCCCCTAGGCGTTAAGATTTTATTAGTACATTTGAATTTATTGTTTAGAAAGGTGATACGCATATGGCTCAATACATTATTACTTACCTAGGCGGCGATCAGCCATCTAGCCCAGAGGAAGGTAAGCAACATTTCGCGAAATATAAAGAATGGTTATCTTCATTGGGCGCCTCAGTCGTTAGTCCTGCTAATCCGTTTAAAAATACCCATAACATAAATCCTGACGGCACTGTCACCACTGGAAGCACAACGACAATGTCCGGATACACTATAATTGAAGCTGATTCTATGGAGACGGCACTGGAGATTGCAAAAGCCTGCCCGTTTCTTGATATTGGCGGTTCACTTGAGGTGTCAGAGTTAGTACAGATGCCAGGCTAAAAACTCATATAACAATCGCATCACTTGCTCCGCGGAGAAAGCCCAGGTCACTAAACCTGTTGGTGGTGAATGGTGCTTACTGCTGTTTTGTTGATTCTTCTTACATACGGGATTAAAAGATGAAAGCAGTGTGACATGTCGTGGCATGCAAGTCTTCTCAAGGCGATCAGCTCGCCTTATACGCGCCTGGCATACGCCCTTTTGGTTTTTTCTCTCTCGTTATTAGCAATCTTTGCGGCCCCGACCTACTCTCTTTGGAAGCTGGCAATTCTCGCAACGGAATATGGCCACTTTTTATCAATACTATCCCTCATTGTTCTTCTCCCTGGTTGGCGACATTCATGGCTTGGCCGGTTCAGTGTCGGGCTAGGACTCATGGCATCCCTGCTTTTCATGACGCCTGTTTTTCGCGCGCTGGCGGTGGGAAACCGGTTGCCAGAGCAATTGGAAATCGCCTTCGGCAACAAAAGTGACAACGGCAGCCGTGTTGAGATCGGCAGACAAGACCCATTAGACCTTGCCGACCTCTTTTTCGGCATCGAGTATCACAGGATTGAGAGCAGTACCCATGTCTATCGCCGCACAGAAGGAAAAGAGCTGACTCTTGATCTCTACCGAGCCGCGAGCGACAATCCGGCCCGACCGGGAGTTATAGTCATTCACGGTGGCGGCTGGCGCAGCGGCGACAGCAAAGAGTTGCCCGCTCTCAATAGTTACCTGGCCAGCAGAGGCTATCTCGTGGCGGCGGTCAACTACCGCTTGGCGCCAGAGTTTTGTTACCCTGCTGCTGTCTCGGATATTCAATCAGCCATCGCCTATCTCAGGGACCACGCCGTCGAATTTGGCCTGGACCCGAACCGCCTGATCTTGCTGGGACGTTCGGCTGGGGCACACCTGGCTCTGCAGACGACCTATACTTCAGCTGAGCCGGCTATCCAGGGCGTGGTGTCCCTCTATGGAACCGCTGATTTATACTATGGCTACACCCATCCGGCCAAACCGCTGGTTTACGATACCAATAGCGTGCTGGAGGAATTCTTGGGTGCGAATCCGACGGAACGACCAGAGCTCTATCGTGCCGCGTCACCTATTCATTTCGTTGCTGCGAACACACCGCCGACTTTATTGGTTCATGGTGGGCGAGACGAACTGATTTCGCCGGAACAAAGCCGTAGATTGGCCGACAAGCTACGCGCAAGTAATGTCCCCCACCTCTACTTGCAGCTGCCCTGGGCAACCCACGCTTGCGATTTCAATATCAGTGGTCCATGCGGACAATTGATCCTCTATGCGCTTGAGCGTTTTCTTGATCGGCTTTTGGATCGGAAGCGTTCAACGACACAATAGAATTTGAACTGAATCAATCTTTTGGACCAGGTAAACCGTGAGACCTAAAAAGAAAACCAGGGCGTGTTCTATTCCCCTCAGGAAGAATAAGGAATGAAAAATCAATCAGATACTACCGTCCTCGTTGACCGCTATCGGAACGCTGCGACGGAAAAGGTTGAGGCGAACTCGTACAAAGGACTGCGTATCCACGCGCTGCCTGGCTTGCACGATTTCATCGCAACCAAGGCTTTGGAGCACTTCGAGCCTGGAGTCAGGTTGTTGGACTTGGCCGCTGGCACCGGTGCGATGAGCTTGCGCATGCAAGATCTCGGATTCAAGGTGTCGGCAACAGACTATGTGCCCGAAAATTTCCAGCTGGATTCGATTTCATTCATCCAAGCAGACCTGAATGAGCCCTTCTCAGCTGTGTTTCCTCAGCCCTTTAAAGCAGTCATCGCTTCGGAGATCATCGAGCACGTGGAAAACCCGCGGCACTTCGCACGCGAGTGCTTCAAACTTCTAGAGCCAGGAGGCCGTATGGTACTGTCCACCCCAAATGTGGAGAATGCGGCGTCTAAGGCGTCATTCCTCCGTTCGGGCTCCTTTCTCTGGTTTTCTGAAGAAGACTACGAGGGGCACGGTCACATCACACCGCTAACGCAGTGGCAGATTCGCAGAGCATTCGAAGAAGCAGGGTTTCGATTCCGCTGGGAAGGATCCTTTGGAGAAGGAGCAAGTCTGTTGGCCGGCTCGCCGAGACTGGCGCTGCTGGCAAGACTCGTTGCATTGATATCGACACGTGATTCGGAGCTTGCCCGAGAAATTTTCGTAGCGGTCGTGGAGAAGCCTGAGGCATGATCAACCTATCAACTCAACCGGACGGAAAATACGTCTGTGCTAAATTGAAAAGCAAACTCTAAATTGCGATAGGTCACGCAAGTTCGCGTCGCCGCCGGTTATCATGAACCATTCGGCAAGAGGAGGAAATATGAAGAAAGTATGTTCCATCACTGTGCTCGCGTTTCTCTGCGCAATATTGTCTGTCCAAGCGGCGGACAATATGCAGGCGTTTCCACCGGCCGAGGAGGGTATGGTGCGACATGTCCTGCAACTTCCGAAACAGGATGATGAATCCGCTTTCAAGGTGGAACTGATCGCCGGTAAGACCGTCGAGGTTGGCAAAGAGAACAAGTATTTTTTCGGTGGCACGATCGAGAAGGAAACGATCAATGGCTGGGAATACCCACGCTACAATATCAGCAAATTGGGACCGATGGCGGGCACACTGATGGCAATCGATCCCAATGCGCCGAAAGTAAACCGCTTTATCGCGCTGGGCGGAGACCCCTATCTGATCCGCTACAATAGCCGGTTGCCCATAGTGGTGTATGCACCCGAAGGTGTTGAAATACGTTATCGGATTTGGAGCGCCGGGCCGGAGACAAAAGCGATTGAAAAGGGCTGAGGGGACATCGCCCAGAACCATGACTGCCGAACCAGCGGATAGGGTGGCGTGTACAGCCGGCAGCGTCGTTGACCCAATCATTCATAGGAGTGCTTATGTTTAAAGTGATACCAAATGGCATAAATCGCTTGGATATTGAGTTGAGCGGAAAGTTGAATACTGAAGAAATGAAAATTGCCTTAGACGAACTGGTCAGCAAGTCGAAGGATATTGAAAACGGCAAAATGCTGTATGAAATTAGCGACTTTCATATTCCTTCACTTGGGGCGATTGCCGTTGAATTTTCCCGGCTTCCTGCGATGTTTGGGCTTATGAAAAAATTTGACCGGGCGGCTGTATTGACTGATAAGACTTGGTTACAGAAAGTAAGTGAATTTGAGGGAGCGTTGTTCCCTGGCCTGGAAATTAAAGCATTTAACAGAGATCAAAAAGCGGAGGCCGAAGCCTGGCTATCGAGCTAGTTTCCAAATCAGAAAGGTTGCCATTGCCATCCCGAAACTCAGGATCGACACGGCGGGATAGAGCTGCTAACCAGGCTCGGCGGTTAGTTTGGAAAGCAGCATCTGCAGAGATTTTTCCTGGGGGAACAGGTAGATCGCCCCCTGCAAAGGCTCCCCCTGCTGCTCGGCACAGCAGAGGCGGGTGCGGACGATCATGCAGGGTTCGCTGTCAGCAGGGTGCAGCCGCAGTAATAATTCTGCGATCCTGGCCCGGGAGATCTGTGGCGGCGAGGGCAGGCAGCACAAGCCGTACTGGTTATCAAAACTGGTCAGAAACGCCGAAGCGAGGATGTTGCCGACCTCCTTCAAGGCGGAACTGGCCGGTTCGCTGAGCAGATTTTCCAGCGAGCTGCGCCGCAGCAGTTGGCAGCCTAGCCAGCTGGCGCTGGCCTCGGGGAAAAACAGCAGCAGGCCACCTTCGAGGTCACCGCTGAGCGCCAGAGAAATACCAATGCCCGGCTCTCCTCCTCGCTCCTCTAGCAGCAGCCGATCAGACATCCAGGCAGCGGCGACTTCAACCCGGACCGGCTGGGCGAGAAGTTTTGACAGCATTTCCGCTGCCTGCTCTAGTCCCTGCTGACAGATTCTGCGCAGTTCAGCGCCGCGTCGTCGATCGATTTTATCCAGCCGCATGGTTCAGCCTTTTTGCTGTTCCAGTAAACTTGCCAGATCAAGGACAAACATGATCCGCCCATCGCCAAGCATGGTGCCTCCGCTGTTGCCGGGCAGGCGGTCAAAGGGCGCGGGCAGGCTCTGCACAAACACTTCCCGCTGGCCGACCAGGCGATCGACCACCAGACCGACCTTGCGTCCGAGCAGCTCGGTCACCACGAGCGCCAGAGACTTCTTCGCTGGCCCCTTGGGGCGCTTCAGCATCCGCCGCAGCGAAAGTAACGGCAGCAGCTCGCCCTGGTGAGAAATCACCAGCTGCTTGCCGCTGGTCTGCAGCTGCTGGGGAGAGATTTCCAGGGTCTGCAACACCCGGGTGATCGGCAACGCCATCAGGGTCTGCTCGCATTCGATCATTAAAACCCGGATGATCGCCACCGACAGCGGCAGTTTCATGGTGATGCGGGTCCCCTCACCCAGGGTCGAATCGATCAGCAGCACCCCGCCAAGCTTTTCCACCGCGGTTTTCACCACATCCATGCCGACCCCGCGCCCCGAGGTTGCGGTAACTTCAGAGCGGGTTGAGAACCCTGGTTGACAGATCAATTGCAGCAGATCGTAATCACGGCTGCTGACCGCCTGTGCCGGGCTCAGCAGCTTCCGCTCCAGCGCCCGCTGCTTGACCTGTTGCGGGTCGATGCCGCGGCCATTGTCAGCCACCTGAATCAGCACCTGATCCTGCTCCCGCCAGGCCTTGATCAGCACCTTGCCGCTGGTTTCAATGCCATGATCGATGGCGTTGCGCAGCATATGGGTCAGTGGATCGGTCAACTCTTCCAGAATCGCCCGGTCAAGCTCGATAGCCGCCCCATCGACAATAAAATCAACCTGTTTGCCGCTGCTACGACAAAGATCGCGCACCGCCCGCGGCAACCGGTCGGTAACGCTGGCCAGCGGCATCATCCGCACCTGCAGGACCTGATGATGCAGGTTTTTCACCAGCCGGGCCAGCTTCCCCAAACCTTCGTTCAGCTCACTCCAGTTCTTTTCCCCGGCGGCACTCTGCAGCTGGTAACGATTATTGATCAGCTCACCGGTCAAGTTGATAAAGTGGTCGAGCAGGTCGGTACTGACCCGAACACTACTGCCTGCTGCTGCTTTGCTAGTGCTTTTAGTGGGAAGATCGACAGGGAAGTCGATAGCTGCCAGCTCGCGGTAATTCTTCAGCTGTTGGCGGATCTCGTCTTTCTCCAACCCGGTTTCGAACTTGACCAGCAGCTGGCGACTGGTGTTGCCCTGCAGAATCTCCGCTTCGCTCGGCGCGGAATGCAGCACCTGTCCGAAGCTGGCCAGCGCCTGCAGCAAGACCAGCCAGCGTGGCCCGGGTGAAGCGGTCGATTCATCAAGTTTCAGTTTAAGCTGGCGGACGCTGACCGGGTTTTCGTCGGTTGCATCCGCCGGAACCGAGTTCGACTCAGCTGGGTCTGTCGCAGCTGACGTACCGTTCTGCATGGCGGCAATCAAGCTGTCGACCTCTCGCTCCGGCTGCTGTTGACGGATATCGTCCAGCAAACCACCGAGCAGATCGACCCCCACCAGCAGCTGATCGATCAATTCGCTGCTGATCTGCCCCTGCTCGCGGCAGAGGTCGAGGCCATCCTCAAAGTGATGGGCCAAACGGGCGGTGGCGTCATACCCCATGGTCGCCGCCATCCCTTTGATCGAATGGGCCTCGCGAAACAGGGAATTGATCCCCTGTTGATCTTCCGGGTCCGCTTCCACAGCCACCAGCAGCTCGGCCATCTGCTGCAGATGTTCCGCCGTTTCAGTCAAATACAGCTCGCGGTATTTTTCAATATCCATCAACAGTTATCCACTTTTCAGCAGGGCGACAGAAAGATCCCGAGGCCAGCATCATTCGCCGCAAACCCGCGTGATGATATCCAGCACCTGTTGATCCTGGAAGGGCTTGACGATAAAATCGCGGGCGCCGGCCCTGATCGCCTGCATCACCATAGTTTCCTGGCCAAGCGCGCTGCACATCACCACCCTGGCCTGCGGCTGCGCGGCAATAATCTGTTTCAGCGCCTCAATGCCGTCCATTTCCGGCATGACAATATCCAGGGTCACCAGATCCGGCTGGTGGCGCTGAAACTCTTCGATCGCCTGCTGGCCGTTTTCGGCCTCCGCGACCACCTGCCAGCCGGCCTGTTCAAAAACATCCCGCAGCAAGCTGCGCATGAACAGCGCATCATCAACAATTAAGACCTGCTTTGCCATCCTAGCCTCCGCTGTCGGAACATAGCTGTTCGATCTTGAAAGCTAACTGCTGCAGATCCAACAGGCTGATCATGGTCTCTTGCCAGCGGAGTACCCCGCAGATGCAATCCTGCTCCGAGCGACTCTGCGTCAAACAGTCCTCGACCGAATCGGCACTGAAGATTGGCAGCAGCTGATCGACCGCCAGAGCCAGAGGGCCGTGTTCAGCAACCAGCACCAGCAAACGCTCGGCACGCTCTTTGACCGCAAAGCCGAGCAAGCGCGGCAGATCGATCACCGGCAGGATCCGGCCATGAAACCCGATCGCGCCGCTGACTTGTTCCGGTGACCCAGGCAGATCATAAACCGTCCCGCCTTCGACCACCTCTTGAATCGCGGTGACTTCCAGGGCATAGACCTCTTCCCCCAATTTAAATGGCAGAAATTGCGTCATACTGAGTCGGCTTCTCCTCTGCCGAGTTTGAACCGGCTGACCGAGGTCAGCAGGCCATCGGCCAGTTGCGACAGCCGCTGCGAGGCAAAGGTCATTTCCTCCATCGACGCCGACTGCTCTTCGGTGGCTGCTGAGACCTCCTCGGTGGCGGCGGCATTGTCATCCGTGACCTTGGCGATTTCTTCCATCGCTTCGACAATCGCCTGAGCCCCATGGCTTTGCTTCCCGGCCAGTTCGGAAATACTCACCGCCTTCTGCTGAGCCGCCTCGGCTTTGTTGATAATCGCCTTAAAAGAACTGCCGGTAACGTCGATCGCTTCGCGCCCGGCATCGATCGCTTTGATACTTTCGGCCATCGATTGCTGCACCTGCTGACTCTGCTCGCGAGTGGTTTCGATCAGCCGGGTAATCTCACCGGCAGATTCACTGGTGCTGTCGGCCAGCTTGCTGACCTCTTCGGCCACCACGGCAAATCCCTGACCGTACTCGCCGGCACGGGCCGCCTCGATGGTGGCATTGAGCGCCAGCAGGTTGGTTTTCTGGGCGATACCGGTAATCACATCAATGATACTGCCGATCTTCTGCACCTGGCCGCTGAAGGCAACAATCTGCTGGCCGTTATCCTCAATTCGGGAGAGCACCTGTTTCATGTTGTCCAGGGCGTTTACCGACATCTGCTGACCCTCGCGAGCGGTTAGAGTGGTTTCCTCCGCTGAACTCGACAGCTTGTTGGCCGAAGAACAAATCACTTCGATTTCCATCGCCATCTCTTTAATGACCTTGGAGGCCCGCTCAACCATCTCGGCCTGGGTCCCGGCACCGCGACTGATCTGCTCGATGGAGCCGGCCACCTCATGGGAGGTCGCGGTCATCTCTTCCGCGGTCGCCGCCAGCGCCAGGGAGGAATCATTGACGTTGACCGATGAATTGCGGATCTGCCCGACCAGGTTGCGCAGGTTATCGACGACCAGGTTCAACGAATTGGCCAGGTCTTCGGTTTCGTCGGAGAAGATCGTCTTGCGCAGCCGCAGCTTACGACTCAAATCACCTTCGCTGACCTGCTCGGCCCCAGCGCTGAGAATTCCGAAATTGGCGGTAAATGCTTTGGAAAACCCCCAGCCGAACAGCAACCCGACCAACAGCGCCCCGACCACCGTCACCCACTGATGAGCGGCCTCGGGGATCCCCAGTTTCGGTACCAACATATCCAGCAGCACCACTGAAGCCACCACGACGATAAACCCGACAACAAATTTGTAACTGATTTCAACCCGCATCTGCAGTCTCCTTCGGACCCTTTAGCTGCCCTGTTCTACTGTGATAAATCATTTTATTGGTTATCCACTTTACTCAACTAAAAACCGTGCTTGCCTTTGGCTAACGTAAAATCAAAGGGCAAAAGCTTCTCACGCAGAGTTCGCAGAGCCCACAGAGAAAGATCCACCATCAAGCCTGATTGTTTCTCAGCGTTCTCTGCGTCTCGCCTCAAGGCGCCTACTTCTGGCAAGTGAGCATCCGCGAACGGGCGTGAGGTGATTATCTGTTCTCTGGTTATTGGTGGAGCGAAGTAGATAACCAGGATCATTTTTTTATAAGAGGTTAGCACTCCGCCGAAGAACCCATGTCAGTCGTTCGAAGCGCAACTTAAGGTTACTGATCCGGCAACCGCCGGTAGATCCGTTCCGCCGGGTCGACACAGCGGAACTGTTTTCGACAGCTGGCAACCAGGGTTTCTGCCCGGCCGAGGATCAGGTATCCGCCGGGCGGCAATGCGCTCGCCAGAAACTGCAGCACCTGCTGTTGCTGTTCTCGGGAAAAATAGATCAACACATTGCGACAGAGGATCAGGTCAGCCCGGTAAAAGGATTGCCCGCTGAGAATGTCATGCTGAAAAAATCGCACCTGCCCACGTAGCGCATCGATCAAGCGGAAATCCTTGCCCTCTGGGATGAAATAGCGCTGCATGACTTCAGCCGGCACCTCGGCCAACCGACTGGGGGAAAACACCGCTCGTTTGGCCCGCTGCAGAATTTCGCCACTGAGATCGGTGGCCATAATCGACAGCAGGTCAGTCTTTTCGAGGATCTCCTGGCAGAGCAACGCCAGGGAATAGGGTTCTTCACCGCTGGCACAACCAACACTCCAGATGCGCAGCTTGGCGTTTTTCTGCCGGGCCCGGTCCCGCAACTCGGGTAACAGCTGCCGCTCGATATAGGCGTAGGTGCTGGGATTACGAAAGAACTGCGAAACATGGATGGTCAATGCCGCCATTAAATGCTGCTGCTCGGCTGGCTCGCTGTGCAGCAATTCAAGATAAGCCTCTGCGCTATTTAAACCGAGTTTGCGCACCCTTGCGGCCATTCGCCGTTTGATGCAGAGATCCTTATAACCGCCCAGGTCAAAGTTCTGCTCAGCTTTGAGCAGGGCAGAGATTTCCAGATAAACCGGCTCGGGAAAATCTGCACCGACAAAAGGTGCGCTGGCAGCTGTTCCCTGGCCAGGCAGCGGTTGCTGACCATCCGGGTCGCCGGGATTTTGTTCAGGTGAAATGATCAAACCCAATCCTTGAACATTGATAACCCGATCCATCTGGATTTTTGATAAATATTTCTGTTCCCTTAGTGATCCTGCCGATCCGGGTAAGGCGACCGGAAAATTCCGGCAGCCGATCCAGCTGCTGCTCGGAGGAGGTCAGCAGCAGTTGATAATCTTCGCCACCGCTTAACGCCAGATCGAGCAGTTGCCGGTCCTGAACGCAGGCCGCCTGAAAGGCTGCCGATAACGGCAGCGCTGACAACTGCAGTTCCGCACCAACCCCTGAAGCCTGAACGATGTGCCGCAGATCGCCCAGCAGGCCATCGGAAACATCCAGCATCGCCGTGGCCAGTTGCTGCTGAGCCAGTCTTTGCCCCAACTCCACCTGGGCTTTGGGATGGTGGTGGTGCAGCGCCAGATCTGCAGCAGGTTGTTCTCCTTGCTGCAGCAGGTGCAGGGCCAGGGCGCTATCCCCTAAAGTACCAGAGACATAAATCGCATCGCCGGGTTTTGCACCGCTGCGACAAATCGCCCGGCCAGCCGCGACCTCCCCCAGAACAGTCACTGAAATCACCAGTGGTCCGGGTGAGCTACTGGTATCGCCGCCAGCCAGCACCGCCTGGTAGCTGCGCGCTTCGTCGAGAAAGCCGGAGATAAACTCCTGCAGTTCTTCATCGCTGATTACGGCCGAGCGGGCCACCCCCAGCAAGAGACTTTTCGGAGTTCCGCCCATGGCGGCAATATCACTGACATTGACCGCGACCGCTTTGCGTCCCAACTGCTCCATGCTGGTCCAGCGGCGGTCAAAGTGAACCCCTTCGATCAGCAGATCGTTACTGGTCAACAGCTGCTTGTCAGCAACCATCTTCAGCAGGGCGCAATCATCACCAATCCCTTTGAGCAGATGCTCGGCGCTGCCCGCCTGCTGTTGAATCTGTTCGATCAATTCGAACTCGCCCAACCTGCGCTGTTTATTGCTTGTCATAAAAGCTCTTTTCTCCCACCCGCACTTTAAACGTTAATTATTATTATTCCTTCATAATAAGTCAAGCACAAGCCTCTTCCAAAATGAAATGAGTCTGAAGAGCTCCTCGTGTTTCTAACATGAGATGAGTCTGAACAGCAGGCCAGAAAACGTTCATGATGAAAGGATGAAAATCATCATGAATGTCAAACACCTTCAAACCATGCAACAGGTTACCGACTTCCTTCACGGGAGCAGCGCCTTCGAACCTGCGCCAGCCCCCCAATCCGAACGCTACCAATGGATTGAGCAGACTTTAGGTCAGTTTCGCTATGCCAGTCGATCCAAGGCCGACAAGGGGCTCCTGATGGCTTACTTAGGCCGCGTTAGTGGTTATTCCCGTCAGCAGCTCACGCGCCTGATCCGTCGCTACCGCGATCAGGGCGAACTGAAGTGGGCCCTGTGCCCAGCCAAGGGGTTCGCCTCGCGCTACACGGCAGAAGATATTCGCTTGTTGGCCGAAATTGATGCTCTGCACGATACGCTGTCTGGACCGGCGGTCAAAAAGCTCTGCGAACGGGCCTGGCTGACCTTTGGGGATCAGCGCTTTGCACGTTTGGCAGGAATCTCAGTGGCGCACCTCTACAACCTGAGAAAACGCTCGGAGTATCGCAAAACCCGGAGCGTTCAAAACAAAACCCGCCCCGTGAAAAACCTGATTGGGGTTCGGCGTAAACCCGATCCGCAGGGACGGCCGGGCTTTATCCGAATCGATACGGTTCATCAGGGTGACCTGGATGGCGTCAAGGGCCTGTATCACATCAATGCGGTCGACGAAGTCACCCAGTTCGAGGTGGTTTTTACCGTTGAGCGGATCTCCGAGCAATTTCTCATTCCGGCGCTGGCGGCCATTCTGGATGCCTTCCCGTTTCTTATTCTCGGTTTCCATGCCGACAACGGCTCGGAGTACATCAACCGCCAGGTTGCCGCACTGCTCGAAAAACTGCGCATCGAACTGACCAAGTCGCGCCCCCGGCACTGCAACGACAATGCTCTGGCCGAATCAAAAAATGCCGCCATTGTGCGTAAAATCCTCGGCTACTGCCATATCCCTCAGCGGTTTGCACCTCAGGTTAACCGCTTCAATCAGGAACATCTTATCCCGTATATCAACTATCACCGGCCTTGCTTCTTCGCCGAAACTTTCACCGATACCAAGGGCAAGCAACGCAAACGCTATCGCTACGAAGGGATGATGACGCCCTATGAAAAATTCAAATCGCTCCCCAACGCCGCACAGTTTCTTAAACCCGGACTGTCTTTCCGGTCTCTGGATGACATCGCCTCTGCGATCAGCGATAATGAAGCTGCTAGGCTCCTCCAGGAACAAAGACGTCAACTCTTTGAATCTATCGACGAACGTTTACTCGCAGGGTGATTCAGACCTCCCCTTCAGACTCATCTTCGGATTGGAATAGACTCGGCAGAAAATAAATCTTCAAAGCTGGCCGGATATCAGTTGGATGATTAAATTGCCCCCATGTAGCTATATAGGACGTACCGACATAGTCAAAATTTAG
>CAMYNC010000064.1 GCA_947259685.1 uncultured Desulfuromonadales bacterium
CTCTCGCAAGGTACAATGCCCTGCTTTGTAGCTATTTAATAACAGAAAGGTTTTGTGGCGGTGCCAAGCTGACCACCTTGTCATTATCGGTAACGGTAACGGTAGAGTTGATGACAGACCCCAGGCTGGCATTGGACGGGCTGGCCAAAGATACGGTGAAACTTTCGTCGCTTTCAATCGCCGAATCATCGGTAATGGCCACGCTGACCTGCTTGCTTGTTTCCCCGGGGCTAAATGCGATTGTCGTCCAGGCAACACCAGTGTAGTCCTCGTTCAGGATTGCAGAGTCCTGGAAGGTTCCCCAGTTAACCTCTGCAGGGCTGGAACTGTCGCCGGATCGAGTGATGGTGAAAGTTGCAGTGCCGATTCCTTCATTAAAAGAATATGCTGGTGCGCTCCACTCAATGCTGCTAGCAGTAGGCGCAGGTTGTGGCGTCGGTTCTGGGGCCGGAGTCGGCTCTGGGGCCGGAGTCGAGGCTGTGTTGCCAGTGCCAGAAACAGTCAGGTTGTCTATCCAAAAATGCCAGGTCGAATTATTGGAATTTGTATAATCACCGAAAGTAATAGCGTCGATATAATTTGTTGCAGCTGAGACTGGAGAGTTGTTATTGACATTTGTGAAATGGAATAGCTCAACTCCGTCGACCCACATCCGATAAACACCTGTACTTGTGCCGGGTTTGGCACGAACAAAATGCATTTTGACCCGGCGCCAGACATTACCTCTTAAGTCAACTGAGTTGGTAGTTTTAACTGCACTGTAATTACATGAGGACTCAGCATAGTTGACGCCGTTTAGCCTCAGGGCGCAGAGTGAATCCTGCTTATACATGAGTTTGGACATGGTGTTACTGCTATAGTCCATAATGAATGTGCTGTTATTCATACTGGGAGTTGCCATCGAACCAAATATTTTTACGAATTTCATCCCACCATTCATCTGGCCTTCTATTTTCGTATCGAATTCTATCCAGAGTTCCTGGGTATTGAATTGAGCAAGATTTAATATCGCCTGGTTTCCCGGGGTGCCTTTGGCAGCATAAGTCAGTTTAATGGCTCTTGAATTACCCGTACCGCCATTAGAGGTGACCTGCCAGTTGTATCCTAAACTTAGGGCACCGGCAGAACCACCGTTAAAATCGTTTTGATAGAAAGTTGATGCAAGACCTGAGCTTGCAAAGAAAAGGGAAAGCGTGATTAGTAGCAGTAGTTGCTTACTCATTTTAAAATACTCCTTACTTATTCATTTGTAATTTTGGTTAGTTGCTTTTTAAAAACCTAGTCCATACTGGATTGGTCATAAATGAAAAAAGCGCTCACTTCGTCGCCGAAGTGAGCGCTTTTTGAAACCATCCAGAGCCTGGAAGAATTGCGCTTCATCTTCTTCGGCAACCCGGCTATCCTTGTTCAGGACCCGCAGCTTTGCGTCATCAGATTGCTCTGATTTTGCCCGTTCGGTAGATGTAAAGTATCTAATCTTTGTATATTTTCATCAATATAGCTTCTTACCTTTTGGGAAGCAAGAAAAAAAGAATCTTTTCTGATTTCAGCTTTAAGTAGCTACTGCCGGTGTCTACGAAGTGACAGTTGAAACTAGCCTACACGAAATCGAGAGGGTGGTCTACAGCGATCGCCACTTCGTCATTAGTACGAAGTTGACCTCCCCCCGGCCTCTGGACGGGGCAGAGCTCTTGGCTATGCAAAGGGCTCATGGCAGGCCATATTCAGACCTTAGGGGGCGTCGCCAATAGCGGACAGCAAATGCCCCGATACCGCTGTTGGCTCTTATCGATAATCCTGTTCAAAAACAGCATGCGATAAATAGCCCAACCTCTTCTGCAGCCGTTGTCTGTTGAATAAATTCTCGATGTGTTTTGTAATCTCCTGTATCGCCTCTTTTCTGGTGGCGTAGCAACGATGGTGAACCAATTCCTTTTTCAAAACCCCCCAAAAACTCTCTATCGGGAAATTGTCGTAGCAATTTCCCCTGCGATTCATTAATGGCTGAATGTTAAACTGCGCGAACTAGCTGTGGTACTCCCTGGCACAGTATTGGCTGCCCCGATCTGAATGCCCTTTTTTTTTTTCGACCTAAGTTCAAACGCGTTAATAACGCCGGGAGGACCGCCGAAATGATACGACGATATGTGCTCAAGGGCTGCACGAAAATATATGTGCGACAACAGCAACTTTAAATTTAACCAGTTTGGACGTGGGAACAACGATCCGGCTGCGCTCTTTGGGGGTTGCCGGCAACGACCCCTCAGGTGTTTTATATGCAAGGCTGGATAATTGCTTTTGAAGCTTTGTCGAAAAAATTAACACCGAATTCGCTCGGCCCTCCAACCTTAATGAAAACAACCCGTTGACCTTGAGGCACATTTATTGCTAAAAAGTATTCAGCTTTATATGAATTAGGTCATTGTCATATTGATTGAATTAAGGAGGAGGCAGTGCGCACACAAGTTTTTTCTCTTATTGTGTTTTTGGTCCTGGCAATAACGGGCTTGCCACAAAAAAGTGAAGCTCTGCCATCAGGGTCTTCACTCGTCGAACAGAATGGCCTTAACTGGCTTTCCCCGATATGGAGCCAGAACATCACCTATTCGGACATGGTCAGTCGTTTGATGACCCCTGGCAGTGACTATTTTGGCCTTAGGGTTGCGACGACTTACGAAGTCGTCGGCATGCTCAACTCTTATCCTCTACTGCATCCAGGCATTTCGGGTCCTTTTTCCATTGGCGCAGCGATTGACGATAGTCGAATATTTGGACCTGCGTTTGGGGTCATGGACCCCTTTTTCAATGAATTTGGCTGGTACGAACCCTTTGCGTTTCCTGGTGGCTATTCTCGGGAACTATCCGGGTACAGTTGGGATCCCGTACTTGAGAGGTTGATGGTTACCAACGTTGCGGAGTCCGATATTTATGGCGGTCTATTCTCAAGCGACCACTATGAGATTGTTGTCGCTACCTTTGACACTTCAATAATAGGTGAATCTCCTTTGACTGGCACTTATCTGGTTGCGCCGGTCCCCGAACCGGCAACGCTATTTCTGGTGGCTGGCGGCATAGCCATACTAGCCCTTTGGCGTCGTCGCAACAAACAAAAGGCTTTAAGG
The DNA here is from genome assembly GCA_947259685.1 of uncultured Desulfuromonadales bacterium. The sequence continues at coordinate 3,123 of CAMYNC010000064.1, forward strand.
CCGCTATCTTCTAATGAAGCAACTATGCACTGAAAGTGTATAGGTTTGGTCGGGCCTGAAATTCCCTCATCGAACTAAAAGATATCTTTATCATTGGCTGAGGATTTATGCCGATTGAGGTATTTCTCAACCATGTCTTCGGTGATGTTTTCGGTGCTCCAAGCGCCATTGCCTACAGTCCACAAATGTTTGCCCCAGTAGCGTCGATGTGATTCGGCATATCCATCTGCAAACACCCACCATCTTTGCCCTTTTAGCCTCCTGACCAAGTTGCTTATCGACAGCGATATTCGATATTCAGCTCGCGGGACAGGGCATCAACGGATTCCCCTCGTAGCATATGCAGGACAACCTGCGCAGCACCACAACTAATTAAGATCGTATTTATTCAGCATAATTATCGCTCGCAGGACATTGCTCTTTTGAGCTGGTGATGTTAAATCTTCGTACCGACCATTTGTTGGTAAAATCCCTCTTTGTAAGGTCTTAATTTCAAAGCTTTGGTGACCTCGCTGTCACTTAAGGGAAAATCTGACAATTTAATTTGAAGTGATGTAGATTCTTTGACGACTGGTAAGCAGCGGTACCTACAGTTAGGTTCAGATATAATGCTTCGTGTATGCCACGTAATTTCTGGGGATTTATGGGCGGGCGCAGAGGTGATGGCATTTCAACTTTTGAAAAGCCTTGCTAAGCAGCCAGACGTGAAGCTTATGGTTGTTCTTTTGAACGAAGGGCGACTTGCTGATAAGCTACGGAATCAAGGTATTCAAGTCAACGTTTTTCATGAAAATCAACACTCTTTTTGCGGCCTTTCCTTGAAAAGCTTTTGGTTTATGTTGCGACGCGGTTGGGTAAAAAAGTCCCCCTTGTGACAACCCAGCATGGGCTGCCGGAGGATAGTAAAGAGCAAACCTTCTCGAAATCTCTCATCTCCGGTTTAAATATGTGGGTAATGGCGAAAGCGTTTGATAAAGTTATCGCTGTTTCCAATAGCTTAAAGAGTTTTTTTATTGATCAACACGGGTTTGACTGCCACAAAGTTATCGTTATCCGGAACGGCATTGAAATAATTGGTATTGACGGTGTCATCGATGCCAACGACTCTTTTACAGTGGGTTCTTCGGGGCGGCTTTTCCCGGTGAAAGATTTTTTCATGCTGGTTGAAATTGCTAGACTGCTTTCATCGCATGAAGAAATCGCATTTACTTTGGCTGGGGAGGGACCTGAAAGAGAAGTTCTGGAGAATGGCATTGAGGCGTATGATTTAGGCGAGAGAGTTAATCTCAGGGGGCATTTGGATGATATGCATGGGTTTTATTCTGACTTGTCCGTCTACCTGAATACTTCTTTGCACGAAGGGATCCCGATGGCGATTCTTGAGGCTATGGCCCACGGCCTGCCGATTATTGCTCCGAAAGTAGGTGGCATTCCAGAAATTATAAATGATGGCGTTGAAGGGTTCTTGATTGAAGGACGCAACCCAGCTGATTTTGCCGAAAAATGTCTTCTGCTTTCCCAGGATCAAGCCCTCCGTCAAAAAATGTCCATGGCCGCACATGAGAGGGTTTTGCGGGAATTTTCCGCAGCGAAGATGGCTGATAGTTACTTACAGTGCTATCGTGATTTAGCAAGTTGATACTAGAATTAGAGTCTTTCTCCGGAGGAATGGTTCGTCATGACTGTTATTTTTTGGGCATCCATTTTTTTCATCCTTTTTGCCTATTTCGGTTATCCTTTTTCACTAATTTTGTTAACCAAATTGCGTTCCAAGGAAGTTCATAAAGTCGATTTTAGCCCTTCGCTGACCTTGATTATTACCGCCTGTAATGAAGGAAAACGGATCAGGGAAAAGTTGGACAATACTCTTGAAATTATTTATCCCACAGGTTTATTACAGGTTCTTGTTGCCTCTGATGGTTCAACAGATGAAACCAATGCGATTGTTCAGGAATATGCTGAGCGAGGGATTAAGTTGCTGGCTTTTCCTGAGCGGCAGGGTAAAGAGAACGCTCAAAAGCGTGCGGTCCCGCATGCCACCGGCGATGTCATCGTCTTTTCCGATGTCGCGACCCGCATTGAGTCTGATGGCTTGAGGCAGATCGCCGCCAATTTCGCGGACTCATCGATCGGCTGCGTCAGTAGTGTTGATCGAGTGATCGGCGAGGATGGCAAACCTTGTGGTGAAGGTGCTTATGTACGCTATGAAATGTGGTTGCGCCAGTTGGAATCAAGAGTGTCGTCGCTGGTTGGGTTGAGCGGATCTTTTTTTGCCGCCAGAAAAGAGGTTTGCCAGGACTTCTCCGGGGATATGCAAAGTGATTTCCGGACAGTACTAAACAGTATGAAAATGGGATTGCGCGGTGTCAGCGACCCCGATGCGATTGGCTTCTATCCTGATGTTGCTGATAATACAAAAGAGTTTAATAGAAAAGTTCGTACGGTATTACGTGGGCAGACGGTCTTTTTTAAAAACTTGGAATTTCTCAATATTACTCGTTACGGCCTGTTCTCCTATTTGTATCTTTGCCATAAACTTCTGCGCTGGCTGGTTCCGTTCTTTATGCTCTTTGCTCTGCTGAGTAATTTCGTGCTGGCATTTTTCTCTTCAAGTTATTTTCTGCTGTTGAGCCTTCATCTCGCTTTTTATGCCCTGGCGTTGGCAGGTTGGCTTCGTCCGCAATTGCTGGTTAAGCCGCATGTCAAGATTCCCCTCTACTTTCTGACTGTCAATGCCGCCATACTCGTGGCATGGGTAAGTTATTTGCGAGGGAACCGCATGGTTATGTGGACACCCTCGAGCCGTTAATGCGTTTGAAATGAGCTATCAGATCTTTTCCTGGATTTCTGTAGTCGCATCTTTGTTGGTCGGGTTGATTATTGCTTTTCGCCGACCTTATAAGCTGGGGACTTATTTCTTATGCAGTTCTCTGGTTGCGACCAGTATCCTCACCTTGTTTCAACTCTATGCTCTCGGAAATTCCGATGGGTTTGCCTCTCGAATCAAGTTGGCTGCTATTTTTGAGGGCTTGATGGCCGTTCTTTGTTACGGCTACGCTAAATTCGCTTTTAGAGAGAATAAGTTTGAAAATTTAGGAATTGGTTTTTGCGTGACTTTTGTGGCTGCGTTGCTATTGCTTGTCTACGTATTCTTTGTGCCGGTCGATAATCTGGTTTTATTCCCTGATTTTAACGAAGATCATATGGTGTTCTTGACAAGGCAGGGCTTTGTTTTTTATTTGGTTTTGATGTTTTTTCTAGTTTTTGCCCTGGTTCAGTTAGAGAGAACTCTTGCTGCACTTCATCAGCTCCAGCGCTATCAGATTAAGATGGAAATCATGGGTAGTGGCTTGCTCATGATGGCCTTTGCTCTGTATTATAGTCAAAGTTTATTATACCGCTCGATCAATATGAACCTTATTCATGTAAGGTCCATCGTTATTATAGTTTCTGTCGGATTATTGCTTTATTCTCGGGTGTTTCGAGGAAAAGATAATGATTTAGCTTTATCTCGAGGGATTGCTTACCGTTCTTTTGTACTATTGATTATTGGTGGTTATCTTATTTTGCTTGGCCTGGTCGGTGAGGGGCTCAAATACTTTAATTTTAGGGACTACAAAAACCTTTACTATCTTCTACTGTTAATTAGCCCCATTATACTTTTTCCAATTTTATTGTCGGAAAACCTTAGACGGAAAGTAAAGGTTTTTCTAGATAAGAACTTTTACCAGAGCAAATATGACTACCGTGAAAAGTGTGGCGATTTCGCAAAATTGTTATCAACAGCAGCTTCTTCATCAGAAATTCAAATTTCAATTCTAAAGTTTTTCTGCGATACCTTTGCTTGTAAGGGGGCAGCTTTTTACTTAATTGATTCAGAAACTGCGACATATATCAATACGACCTATTTTAAATTTCGCCGTGACTGGCGACCCTTCACCCAGGATGATGCCCTGATTTGTAAAATGTCGCAAAGAGATTGGATTATTAATCTCAAGCAGGATAATTCTGAATTCGCCGACACTTTGATTATAACTCTTGTCGAGGTTGGGGCATTTTTGGTTATTCCGCTGTTTTTTGATGAAGAGCTCACCGGCTTTGTTGTGCTGGGGGAACAAATCAATACCGGGGAAGAACTTACCTACGAAGATTATGATTTGCTGCGCTTGCTCGCCAGGCAGACGATTGCAACGGTGCATGGGCTACGCTTGTCAGAGCAACTGTCCACGACTCGCGAACTGGCCGCAATTGGTAAAGTATCCACTTTTGTATTGCACGATTTGAAAAACCAGGTATCAGGTCTTTCCCTGCTGTTAGATAACGCGGCTGAGTATATTCATGATCCGGAGTTCCAACGGGATATGCTGGAAACAGTACGGAATACTGTGGGGGACATGAAGGGCCTGATTTTCCGTTTGAAAAATCTCAAAGAAAAACCTCAGTTGATCATTGCTCCAACCGATTTAAAAAAGATTGTTGATGATGCCATCCTGACCTCTGGTGGACAGATCCATGTGCAGGGTGAAACCGTTCAGCTTGCAGCCGATGAAGAAGAAATCTATAAGGTTGTCTTGAATTTACTTCTGAACGCAGTAGAAGCATCCAGTGGCGAAGGGGCTGTTCAGGTTGAATATGGCTGTCGTGAGGATCAGGCCTTTATTGAGGTCACTGATCAGGGCTGTGGGATGGCGCGTGAATTCATTGAAGAAAAACTCTTTAAACCATTTGCCACGACCAAGAAACATGGTTTTGGAATCGGGCTTTATCAGTGCAAGCAGATCATCGAGTCGCATCTCGGCAGTATTTCTGTTAAGAGCCAGGAAGGACAGGGGACTACGTTTACGATATTATTGCCGCTGGCTTTGGAAACCTAAGCTTTTGGAATTGTAAAAGCTGTCAACTGCTGGGTCGAGCGACTGATTTATTGCTATGGAGAGATCATTGGAAAAACTACTCATTGTTGATGATAGTGCAGAAATTCGCAAACAGTTAAAGTGGGGCCTGGGGAAGGAGTACCGAATTCTTCTGGCGGAAAGCGCCGATGATGCCATTAAACTGCTCGCCGAACATTCACCAAAGGTTGTCACCCTCGACCTCGGATTGCCGCCCGATACCGATGGGGCCATTGAGGGGCTGCGTTGTCTGCAGGTCATTTTACAAAAGCAGCCTGCCTGCAGGGTCATTGTCCTCTCCGGCAATGAAGACCACCAAAATGCGTTGGCTGCTGTCGATATGGGGGCTTACGACTTCTATCATAAGCCGATCGATCTGGCCGAATTAAAGATTATTTTGTCCCGGGCATTTCATGTCGCCGCCCTCGAAGAAGAAAATCGGCGCTTGCATGCCGGCTTAAATCTCAAAGAGGCTGGAACTGTTGGTATTTTGGGTAATTGTCCGCAGATGCAGCAGGTGTTTGCGACCATCAGAAAAGTCGCGTCTATTGATGTTCCAGTGTTAATCTTGGGAGAGAGTGGCACCGGCAAGGAAATGGTCGCGCAGGCGATCCACCAGTGTGGTATTCGCAAGGATGGGAATTTTATTGCCATCAACTGTGGTGCTATCCCGGAGAATCTGCTTGAATCTGAGCTCTTCGGCCATGAGAAGGGGTCCTTCACTGGGGCCCAGGCGCGGGTCCAGGGCAAGTTCGAATATGCCGATTCTGGAACCCTGTTTCTGGATGAAATTGGCGAAATGGAGCCCTTGCTGCAAGTAAAATTACTCCGCTTTCTGCAGGAAAAGCTGATTCAACGGGTTGGCGGGCGCGAAGATATCCAGGTCGATACCCGGGTCATTGCCGCCACCAATATCGATATTTTGGATTCGATTAAAAAAGGTGTTTTTCGCGAAGACCTTTATTATCGGATCGGTGTCATTACTATTGATTTACCTCCGCTACGGGAACGCGGTGAAGATATCATCCTGCTGGCGAATGTATTTCTACGCCGCTTCAGTGTCGAGTTCGGGAAAAAGGCCCGTGGCTTCAGTGCGGCGTCTTTGACCTGGCTCCAGGAGCACCAATGGCCAGGGAATGTCCGCGAACTTGAGAATAAGATCAAGCGGGCTATTGTGATGGCCGAAACCCCGATTATTGAGCCCTGGGATCTCGGCTTTGTAGAGCGGCAGCTTGATGTCGGTCTGGATGTTTCGCGAACGGAGACCAGCGGATCGTTGATTTCTGCAGAGAATCTTGAGGGGCTGACCTTGAAAGAGGCAAGACAGCGGGTCGAAAAGCTGCTTCTTCAGCAGGTTCTGGAGAAAAGCCAGGGCAACATCCAAAAGGCGGCTGAATTATTGGCTGTTAGCAGGCCGACTCTATATGACCTGCTGAAGAAGCATGGGTTACATACCACTGCGGATTAGAAAACCTCAGTTGTGAATTGCCCGGTGGCGCTGGTAAAGCGTTGGCTCTGATCATCGATGTCTTGGGCAACGACTTTCCAATAATAGGTTGTGCCAGGTTCCATGTCGTAGGCCTGATAGTAGTCATTCGTCCCGACATCAATGGCCTCTTGGACTTGGGCTGGCGGGGTTTCGGTCGATTCCGGGAGGGTTTCAGTCGATTCCGGAAGAGTTTCAGTCGACTCCGGAAGAGTTTCAGTCGACTCCGGGAGGGTTTCAGTCGATTCAGAGACAGTGGTCTTGGTATCGCCGCTGCTTTCACCACCACCGCCACCACCACAGGCGGCCAGAATGCTGATAGCAAAGACTGCCGTAGCAAACCTGAGCTTTTTGCGCTTGGCTAGCCGCCATGGGGATAGCAATACCAAGCCTAGGGAAAGCATCAGAATGACCAGGGTTTGCGAAGGAAGAAGCGGTGTAGAACTATTAACCGGTACGACCGCGCCAGCCAGGGCAGGGTCGGTTCCGTAGTGGAGCGTATAGGTCATGTTTGAGGTGGTAGACCAACGAAAAGTGACCGGAATAGGTTCGTTCGTTGTCTTGTCTGCAGGGGCCAGGAGCTCGGGCACCAAACTCGAGCTACTGACAATGTTTGCTGGGCTGCTTTCATTGCCGGAAGCGTCGTAGGCGGTGACTGTGAAAAAATATGCAGAGCTGTCATCCAGCCCGGTGATCGTGGTAGTGAGGTTGTCACCGACATCGATCGGTGAAGACCCTTCATTGGCGCCAATTCCATCAAACGGCAAATCAGCATTATTGGCTTTGTAGTAAACTTTGTAGCCCTGTACCGCAGTCGATGGGCTGGGGTCCCAGGAAAGGTCGATGTCCGCTGCAAAAGAAAAAGAGACCGGTGCGAGTAGTAAGATGCTGATTAGAGTGATTAGATACTTATTCATTTTGTCCTTCATTGTTTTCCTCCATTGTTAATTAACCTCGCGTATCCTAGCAAAAAATGGAAGAAAGTTTTACTTTTTTTTACCACCCCCTGGTTTTGTGAAAAGGCTCATTTTTTGCTAAAGTCAAGCTATGAATATCGCTAATATAATCCAGAGCTGTCGAATGTTTGCCGGAGTTACCGAGCAGGATCTGACCTTGCTCGCTGGCGTTTGCCGGGTTCGTGAATACAAACGCGCTGAGATTCTTTTCGAGCAGGGTTCACCTGCTTCCGGCTTTTATGTCATTGTTTCAGGGAAGGTGAAAATTTACAAGTTGTCGCCGGATGGCAAAGAGCGGATTCTACATATTGTTCTCCCGGGCAATACTTTTGCCGAGGCGGCCATCTTTGGCGATGGACGCTACCCGGCATTTGCAGAAACCCTTGAGGCTTCGACGCTGGTTTACTTTCCAAAGGAAGATTTTCTGAATCTGCTGCACAGCCATTCGCAAATCGCGATCAATATGATTGGCGGCTTGGCGAGTTTTTTGCGCGAATTTACCACTCAGATCGAAGATCTGACCTTTCGGGATGTGCCGGCGCGGCTTGCACGATACCTTGCCGATCTGGGTGGTGATGAAGCCTCTGCTGTAACGCTGCCGATTTCCAAGAGTCAATTGGCTTCGAATCTCGGGACTGTCAGTGAGACACTCTCCAGGACTTTTCGTAAGTTGGCGGATGAAGAAATTATACGTGTACAAGGTAAGAATATTCAGATTCTTGACGCAGATCGATTAATCGATCTGGCCGATTCATTCAAAGACCTGTGATGGGAAGATAATATTTTGCGAAATTTTCTGCTGCTCTGGGTTCTGCTGATTAGCTGCGTTGGCTGCATGTCCAACGCTCAATTTAAACCACAACTCTCCGCTCAAAACCGGTTGACCGACCTTGGCGAAGAAGCAGTCTTTGCCGTTCGTCCGGATGGTGAGCTGCTGGCCTATGTCAAGGATGGTTTGAATCTATTGCGTCTGTCGGATGGCTATCGACAGCGCTTGAGTTACGATTCTCCGGATACTTTGATCTGGTCTCCGGATGGCGAGATGCTGGTGGCGGCCTATAGCGGTTCTGAACAGACTCGCCTGGTGACATTTTCCGCTGGTTTCAGCGCAGAAACTAAAGTGCGGGTGGCTGAAAAATTGACCGATTTTGCCTGGGTGGCGGACGATCGTTTGCTGGCGATCGGACAAACCGTTGATGAGTCGGCTGAGGCGATCGGTCTCCAGGTGACTCTGTTGCTCTGGGATGGCAGCTACGACGTAGAAAGGTATCCGCTCTATAAGGGTGTTTTCCCGCCATGGGCATCTTCACAGCTGATTGACCGGTATCCTATCTGGCACGCGGTTGCCCTCTCGCCGCTGAAGGATGAGCTGATCTACAATCGATTTTTAGATCCGCCCGGCATCGGTGGGCGTAGTGAATTTGTGCTGTACAATCTGCTGACCAAACAGGAATTGACCTTGGCCGGGACCGTTGATGGACAAATTGATGCGGTCTTTTCCGCCGATGCAGAGCAGGTTCTGCTGCCGGCCGGGAATCAATGGATTGAGCAGGTCAATCCCTGGACCGGCAACGTAAATGGCCGCTGGCCCGGTATCGGACAGAACCTCGCAGGCGCACCGCATCGCGACCTCTATCTGATTGATGGGGGATTGTTTTCCAGCGAGCGGTTGTTGTTGAAACTCCCGGAAAACGCCAAGGGGCAATTCAGTGCCGACGGGAGCAAGCTGTTTATCGCCTGGAAGCAACAGCTCTATCTGTTGGACGATTATCCACTGCCAGAAGAGTTTCGTTATTCCGGGCTGGAAAAAGTTAAATTGCAGCGAATTCGCCAGCAGCGCAGTCGTGGGGAAATGACTGTCCGCGATTATTACCAGGCGCGAAATAACATTCTCAACCCTTAGTTTGATTTAAAGCGCCGGAATTGACTTCAATCAAGGCTGCTGATACCGATAGCTTTATATACTCCTGAATCAGTGAGTATCCGGCGGCGAATAGCGCGAATCATTGAATTGCCTGAGCACTGCAAAAATCACCGCTGAACCTTTGGGTGTAGCTCAGATTTTAGCATCACTCATTCAATCCAAGCACTTGCACTCTTCATCCACCGTTTACTCACAGATTCAGGATACTGTCCCTATGGATCTACAACCCGCGAGCAATCAGCAGTTAACCGCCAAAGAGCGCAAGGATCTTAAGCTTCTGGCGCTCTTTACCTCGGTCTATTGCCGTGCCCATCATTCCCGGGAGCGCAACCCTTTAAAGGGTTTACCCCACCAGTTGAAATCTTTCCAGCGCTATCAATGCTGCGCAGAGTGTGCAGACTTTTTGTGTTACGCGATCGAGCGACGGCTCGGCTGCCCCCTTGAACCCAAACCCAGTTGCAAGCATTGTCAGGTTCACTGCTATCGCGCCGGTCATCGTGACAAAGTTCGCGAGATCATGCGCTACTCAGGCAAAGCCCTGATTCGCAGAGGACGTCTTGATCTGTTATGGCATTATCTTTTTTAATTTTTTGACGAGCGTCAAAGTATTGCCGCTGAGCATCGCGTATCTTCATAACATCAAACGTAAACAATTCTCAATTCTGACATAAAGGAGCTTCCAGTCATGGCGATTCGTGAAATGGTGAAAATTGATGAGGAAAAATGTAACGGCTGCGGTCTCTGCGTGCCTTCCTGTGCGGAAGGGGCGATCCAGATTATAGACGGCAAGGCCAAGCTGGTTGCCGATAGCCTCTGCGATGGACTGGGGGCCTGCCTGGGCGATTGCCCGGTGGATGCGATCTCGATCGAAAAGCGGGACGCCGATGAATTTGATGAAGAGGCGGTTGATAAACGCTTGAAGGAGCTGGGTCGCGACCCTCTGCCGCATGATCATGGCCAGGCTCCGGTGGCTGGTGGTTGCCCCTCGGCCCAAGTGCAGAGCATTCCGGCCTCCAAGCCGGTCGCCGCAGCTGGCGGCTGTCCTTCGGCACGGATGATGAATTTCGACCAGAAACCGGTTCAGAAAATCGACCAGGCCGGGCAGCGGCCATCAGAGCTGCGGCAGTGGCCGGTGCAGTTGCACCTGGTGCCGCCGACTGCGCCTTTTTTACAGGATAAGGAAGTTTTGCTGGCCGCCGATTGCGTGCCCTTTGCTTACGCCGACTTCCACAAAGACATGTTGCAGGAGCGGGCGCTGCTGATTGCTTGTCCGAAGCTGGACAATACTCAGCCTTATCTCGACATGCTGGTTGCCATGCTCCAGCAGAATAATATCAAGAAGCTGCTGGTGGCCCACATGGAGGTTCCCTGTTGCTCCGGCTTGATTGCGATTGCTAAACAAGCGATTGAAGCGAGCGGCGTGGATGTTCCTTTTGAAACAATTAACGTTGGAATTAAGGGCGATTTGAAATAGAAGCTTAGAATTGACTTGAAGAAAGGTGGCGGCCAGATAAGCTCTGACCGCCTTTTTTTCGGTTTGTTTTTAGTTACTTTTCAAATTGGACAATCCGCAGAAAATCTTCAGCCTTCAAGCTGGCCCCACCGACCAGGGCGCCATCAATGTCATCCATAGCCATCAGTCCATCGATATTGTTCGGCTTGACGCTGCCGCCGTAAAGGATGCGGGTTGCGGCAGCAACTTCCTGGGTGAACAATCCCTGCAGCAGACCGCGGATAAAAGAGTGGGCTTCTTGTGCCTGCTCATCGCTGGCGGTTTTGCCGGTGCCGATTGCCCAGACCGGCTCATAGGCAATCACCACATCGGCCATGTGACTGGCTGAAAGGTTGGCCAGGCCACCTTTGACTTGGCTGGTCAGCACTTCCAGCATCTGATCCGATTCACGTTCCTGCAGGGTTTCGCCGATGCAAAGAATCGGTTTCAGTCCTGCTTCCAGCGTCTTGATCAGTTTCTGATTGATGAAATGATCACTCTCTTCAATCAGCTGGCGCCGCTCCGAGTGACCGATAATGACATATTCACAGCCAGCATCCTTAAGCAGCAGGGGAGAGACTTCGCCGGTGAAGGCGCCGGTCTCGGCCGGATAACAGTTCTGGGCCGCAAGTTTAACCGCTGAGCCTTGAACGGTTTTAGCAACGCTGCTTAAGGCGGTGAACACCGGTGCGATTACAACATCGGCCGCAGCGAAATCTCTTAACTCAGTAGCCAGGCTGCCTGCCAGTTCATCGGCTTCGGCCAGGGTTTTGTGCAACTTCCAGTTGCCGGCAATCATTGGTCTGCGCATCTTTATCCCTCCAGTTAATTATTTATCGGTCAGGGCGACAACCCCGGGCAGGGCTTTGCCTTCGAGAAATTCGAGCGAGGCACCGCCACCGGTGGAAATATGGGTCATTTTACTCTGCAGATTCGCTTTATTCACAGCTGCAACTGAATCGCCGCCGCCGATGATCGACAGATTATCCGCCTTAGCCAAAGCCTCGGCGATGGCAAAGGTGCCTTTAGAGAAGGCATCGAATTCAAACACCCCCATCGGACCGTTCCAGACCACAGTCTTGGCTGCAGCAACTTTGGCCGCATAGGTCTTAATCGTTTCCGGGCCGATATCCAGGCCCATGCGATCAGCGGGAAAATTATCATTACCACAAACCAGCGTGGGGCTGTCGGAGGCGAATTTTTCCGTGGCCAGGTGGTCGCTCGGCAGCAGAAAATCCACCCCGGCTTGCTCCGCTTTGGCGAGCAGCTCCTTGGCCAGATCCAGGCGGTCGTTTTCAACCAGCGAGGTGCCGATTTCATAGCCTTGGGCTTTGAGAAAGGTATAAGCCATTCCGCCACCGATCAAAATGCTGTCAACCTTGCTTAACAGGTTCTCTATGACGGTGATTTTATCGCTAACCTTGGCGCCGCCGATGATGGCCACAAACGGCCGTTGCGGGTTGGCCAGCGCGCCGCCCAGGTATTTGAGCTCCTTTTCCATCAGAAAACCGGCTACTGCCGGGCTCAGCAGTTTGGCAACCCCTTCGGTGGAGGCATGGGCACGGTGGGCGGTGCCGAAGGCATCGTTGACATAAATCTCTGCCAGGGAGGCGAGTTTGGCGGCAAACTCAGGGTCGTTGCCGGTTTCACCGCTATGGAAGCGCACATTCTCCAACAGCATGACACTGCCTGAGGAGAGTTGGTTCGCCAACAATTGAATATTTTCACCGATGCAGTCAGGCGCCATGATCACCTGCTTGCCAATCAGGTTGCTCAAGTGAGTGGCTACTGGGCAAAGGCTGTATGCTGGATCGGGATTGCCTTTGGGGCGTCCCAAATGAGATGCCAGAATTAACCGTGCCCCTTGCTCGAGCAGGTATTTAATTGTCGGCAGCGCAGCCTGAATCCGGGTGTCGTCGGCGACTTCACCATTATCATTGAGCGGAACATTGAAATCGACCCGGCAGAAAACCCGCTTGCCTTTAACGTCAATATCATTGATCGATAGCTTGTCGAACATGCTTCCTCCAGAATAAAAAATGGCAGCACCGGGGTTGGTTCCGGCGCTGCCAGTCACTAGCGGGACTTTATCTTGTGGCAATATAGCGAACCAAGTCGAAAACCCGGTTCGAATAGCCCCATTCGTTATCGTACCAGGCGAGGACCTTCACCATGGTGCCACCAATGACGTTGGTGGTCAGGGAATCGAAGCTGGAGGATGCAGGCGAACCATTGAAGTCTCTTGAGACCAGGGGCTCATCGCAATAGGCAAGAATTCCTTTGAGTTCGCCTGACGCGGCAGCTTTCATGGCTGCGTTGACCTCTTCAATGCTGGTCGGCTTTTCGGTTTCGACCACCAGATCGACCAGGGAAACATTCGGCGTCGGGACGCGAACCGCCATACCATCGAGCTTGCCTTTTAACTCAGGCAACACCAAGGAAACCGCTTTAGCGGCACCGGTGGTGGTCGGAATCATCGACATCGCCGCCGCGCGCGCGCGGCGCAAGTCTTGATGTGGCAAATCGAGAATATTCTGGTCGTTGGTGTAGGCATGTACTGTGGTCATCATGCCGCGGGCAATCCCGAACTGCTGCATCAGCACCTTGGCGACCGGCGCCAGGCAGTTGGTGGTGCAGGATGCATTGGAAATGATTTCGTGAGAGGCAGGATCGTATTCAGTTTCGTTTATCCCCATGCAGACGGTGATGTCGGCCGCTTTTCCTGGCGCGCTGATGACCACCCGCTTTGCGCCGGCTTGCAGGTGCATGGCCGCTTTGTCACGTTCGGTGAACAGGCCGGTCGCTTCAATGACGATTTCGACCCCTAGTTCTTGCCAGGGCAGTTCGGCGGGATTGCGCTGGGAGAGGATTTTTATCGCCTTGCCATTGACGACGAGCTGGTCACCATCGACTGCGACCTCACCGGCGAAGGTGCCGTGGACCGAATCATATTTGAATAGATGGGCCAAGGTTGCAGCATCAGTCAAATCATTGATTGCCACCACATCCAGCTCGTTGGAACTGCTGGCAATACGTAAAACATTCCGGCCGATACGGCCAAACCCATTAATTGCAACCTTCACGGACATGTGTAACCTCCCTTAATTATGTTTGCTGTCTCCGGTTCGATTATCAGACTGAAAAACACTCATTAGCTATGTGGAAATTCAACTTTCTGATCAGGGCATAAGAATACATAAAATTTTTTCATTTGCAAATCCCTTTCATTGAAAAAATCCTTAAAAATCACTACGGTTTTTATTCTTGCAGCAGGATGTATTTTCCGGTATAAGGCAACGCTCACAGGGGATGAAAGGATCGTCAAGGTGCGAGTTTGTCTGCTGGCCAGTGGCAGCCGTGGAAACAGTGCTTTTATTGAAGCTGATGGCTACCGATTGCTGGTCGATGTGGGCCTTTCCGGCCGGGAAACCGAAAAGCGCTTGGCCACCCTGGGGATTGCCGGTGATGATTTGCACGGCATCCTCGTCAGCCATGAACATCATGACCATGTCGGCGGCATCGGTCCTCTGGCGCGTCGTTTTCAACTTCCTGTACATATTGATCGTCAGACCCATGCTGCGCTGCCAAAACTTGGCAAAATTGATCAGCTGCAACATTTTTCTGCTGGAGACGAATTCAGCTGCAGTGGCTTGCGCATCAAAACCTTTTCCACAACCCATGATGCCATCAATCCGGTCGGCTTTGTGATTGAATCTGCTGAAGGAAATGTCGGTTTTGCGACCGATCTGGGTATGCCGACCCGGTTGGTCAGCGAACAGCTGAAGGGTTGTCGGGTGTTGGTTCTGGAAGCCAATCACGATGAACAGATGCTCTGGGATGGCCCTTATCCCTGGCCGCTGAAACAGCGGATTCGCGGGCGTCATGGGCATCTGTCGAATGTCGAAACCCAGCGCCTGCTAGAGGAGGTCTGCTGGTCTGGGCTTGAAGCGGTGTTTTTGGCTCATTTAAGTGAAGAAAATAACTGCCCGCAGTTGGTCAGCGCGATGTTCAGGGAGAGTTTTCGGGCGCTTGGTCTGAACCCGCAGATCATTGTCGGTTCTCAGCAGCAAGCCAGTTCCTGTTTTGTCGCAGCTCTGTTATAGTCTGAGTTTGTTTTTTATCCCCAATTGGAGCAGGAAAATCATTTTCCTGCTCTGCTTGTTTTAGCGAATTGATTTGCATCAGCACACCGCGGAGTAATGAATGGCTTGGAGAATCGTCGTAGGATTGAAGGGTGGAGTCAAGGACGCTCGTGGTGAGCGGGTTCGTCGAGAGATCAAGGAACATCTCGGTTATCAGCTGGAGTCGGTCAGAACTCTGGATGTCTATACGGTTGATGCCGAGCTGAGCGCAGACGAAGTTGAGCAGGCTGCCAAAGGGCCGTTCTCCGATCCGGTGATTCAAAACGTCGCCATTAACCGGCCGCTGGCCAGCGGCTTCGATATGTTGATCGAGGTCGGTTTCCGGCCCGGTGTTACAGATAATCCCGGGCGGACCGCCAAAGAAGCCGTTCAGTATATTACTGGTCGGCCCTTTGCCGAAGGGGAAGGTGTTTATACCTCGACCCAGTACCTGCTGACCGGACTTAACGACAAGGCCGTCGCTGAGAAGATCGCCAAAGACTTTCTCGCCAACGGTTTAATTCAGCGCTGGACGATCCTTTCCGCAGCTGAGTTGGATCCACAGACCGGGGTGCCAGTGACTGTGCCGAAGGTGGCCAGTGACAGCGCGCCCGAGGTTCAGACCATGAACCTCAAGGTCAGTGACGAACAATTGCTTGAGATCAGCCGCCAGGGGATGCTGGCCTTGAATCTCGAGGAAATGTTAAAAATTCAGCAGCATATCGAGGATCCGCAGGTGGTTGCCGAGCGCAAAAAGGTCGGTCTGGGCATAAAGTTGACCGATGTCGAGTTGGAAGCGCTGGCGCAGACCTGGAGCGAACACTGCAAGCATAAAATCTTCTCGGCAAAGATCGAATACGAAGATGAGCACGGCAATCGGGAAACCATCGACTCGCTGTTCAAAACTTACATCGTTGGTGCCACCCGCGATATTCGTAAAGCAATGGGGGGAGACGATTTCTGCCTGTCGGTCTTTAAAGATAATGCCGGGGTCATCGAGTTCAACGACGACTGGAGCATCGTCTTCAAGGTCGAAACCCACAACTCTCCCAGCGCCCTCGACCCTTACGGCGGTGCGCTGACCGGAATCGTCGGGGTCAACCGCGATGGTGTCGGCACCGGCATGGGCGCCCGGCTGATTTTCAATACCGATGTCTTCTGCTTCGCTTCTCCCTTTCTCGAGAAGAAACTGCCGCCGCGGCTGCTGCATCCGCGCCGGATATTCGAGGGAGTGGTTGAAGGGGTCGAGCATGGCGGCAACAAGAGCGGCATCCCCACGGTAAACGGCTCAATTGTTTTCGACGAGCGATTTGCCGGCAAACCGCTGGTTTACTGCGGGACCGCTTCGATCATGCCGCGCAACCTTAACGGCAAACCCTGCCACGAAAAGCAGGTGCTGGTCGGCGATCATATCGTCATGACCGGTGGCCGGATCGGCAAAGACGGGATCCACGGCGCGACCTTCTCTTCTGAAGAATTGCATGAGGGTTCGCCGGTCACCGCAGTGCAGATCGGTGACCCGATCACCCAGCGTAAGATGTTCGATTTTCTCACCATCGCCCGTGACAGGGGTTTGTACAATTCCTTTACCGATAACGGTGCCGGTGGGCTCTCTTCCTCGGTTGGTGAGATGGCCGAGGATACCGGTGGTTTTGAAATGCACCTGGATCGCGCACCGCTGAAGTATCCCGGACTGCAACCATGGGAGATTCTGATTTCTGAGGCCCAGGAGCGGATGACCCTGGCGGTGCCGGCAGACAAGCTGGAAGAATTCATCACTCTGGCCAAAGAGATGGATGTCGAAGCGACCGATCTGGGGATTTTTACCGATTCCGGCTATTTTCATTGCCTCTACCAGGGGGAAACCGTCTGCTACCTGTCGATGGAATTCATTCACGAAGGGGTGCCGCAGATGGTCATCCCTGCCAAATGGCAACCGAAAGCCCTGAGTGAGCCGCAGTTTGCCCAGCCGCAGGATCTGACTGTCGAATTGATGAAGTTGCTCGGCCGGTTGAATATCTGCTCGAAAGAATCGGTGGTGCGGCGCTATGACCACGAAGTGCAGGCCGGAACCGTTATCAAGCCGCTGGTCGGCGTGGCCAATGACGGTCCTTCAGATGCCGCCGTTTTCCGCCCGATCCTTGAATCTTTCGAAGGAGTGGTGGTTTCTCACGGGATCTGCCCCAGTTACAGCGATATCGATACCTACCACATGATGGCCTGCGCCATTGATGAGGGTTTGCGCAACTATGTCGCCGTTGGCGGCAACATCGAACACGTCGCCGGGCTGGATAATTTCTGTTGGTGCGATCCGGTCAAAAGCGATAAAACCCCCGATGGTGAATACAAAGCTGCGCAGTTAGTGCGGGCGAATAAGGCGCTCTACGATTACTGCGTTGCCTTCGGCGTACCGCTGATCTCAGGTAAAGATTCGATGAAAAACGATTACCAGATCGGCGACACCAAAATCTCGATTCCGCCGACGGTGCTCTTCTCGGTCATCGGTAAAATCGAAGATGCCCGCAAAGCGGTTTCGATGGATGTTAAGCGCCCCGAAGATCTGGTTTATCTGCTGGGCGATACCGCTGATGAGCTGGGCGGCTCCGAATATTACGCCGAACATGGCGAACTTGGCAGTCTGGTGCCGAAGGTCGATGCTGCAGCGGCCCTGGCGCGATATCGCGCCCTGAATCAGGCGCAGCGGGCTGGGTTGATCGCTTCCTGCCATGACCTTTCCGATGGCGGTCTGGCGGTTGCGCTGGCGGAGAAGGCGTTTGCCGGCGGATTTGGGATTAAGGCCAGCCTGAAGCAAGTACTCGCGGTTGGTAGTTTGCGGGAAGATAAAATCCTCTTCTCCGAATCACAGAGTCGCTTGCTGGTGACCGTCAAGCCAGCGGACCAGCGCGCTTTTGAAGCCCTATTGGCCGGCCAGAGTTGCAGCTTGATCGGCAAGGTCACCGTGCAACCGGAGTTACTGGTCACCGGCCTGCAGGATCAAGTGCTGCTCAGCACCCCGATCGATCAACTGAAAGCGGCGTGGCAAGCGCCATTGCGGGAGATGTGAAATGCCCAAAAGTGTAAAAGCGATTGTCATTGCCGGTAATGGCACCAACTGCGAGCGCGAGGTTGCGCACGCCTGTAAGCTGGCTGGTGCCGAGGTTGCCGATATCGTGCATATTGCCGAAATTTTGGCCGGGCGAGTAAAACTTGAGGACTACCATTTTCTAAATCTGGCTGGTGGCTTTCTGGATGGCGATGACCTGGGCAGTGCCAAGGCGGGTGCTAACCGCCTGTTGAACGCCAGGGTTGTCGGCAGTGAGCAATCGGTTGCCGATCAGCTGCAGCAGTTCGTCGCCGACGGCAAGCTGGTGATGGGGGTCTGCAACGGTTTTCAGCTGATGGTCAAAATGGGTCTGCTGCCCTCAGTTGATGGCGGTATCGGCCAGACCTGCACGCTGACGCACAACGATGGTGGCCGGTTTGAGGACCGCTGGAGTTATTTAAAAGTCGATCCAGAATCTCCCTGTGTTTTTACCAGCGGCCTTGACGACCTGTATCTGCCGGTTCGCCACGGCGAAGGCAAGTTTGTCACCGACACTGAAAAGACCCTGCAGCAGCTTGAGCAAAACCATCTGTGTGTCGTAAAATATGCCAACAGCGAAATGAAGCCGACCATGGAGTATCCTGATAATCCCAACGGCAGCCAATCTGCTATCGCCGGTATCTGTGATCCTTCCGGCCGATTGTTCGGCCTGATGCCCCACCCTGAAGCCTATGTCCACTACACTCATCATCCCCGCTGGACTCGGGAGGAACTCCCGGCAGAGGGGATGGGCCTGTGGCTTTACCAGAACGCAGTCCGTTTTATTCGTGAAGAACTATTGAAATAAGCACCGCTTGAGGAGTCACAATTACTGATGTTTGACAAACTGCACGAAGAATGCGGCGTTTTCGGGATTTTTGGACATCCGGAAGCAGCGAACCTGACCTACCTTGGCCTTTATGCTTTGCAGCATCGCGGTCAGGAAAGCTGCGGTATCGTGGCTTCAGACGGCTTGCGCTTAAAAGCTCACCTGGGGATGGGGCTGGTCGCCGATGTTTTCAAGAAGGACGATATTTTTGAGCGTCTGCCGGGAAAATCCGCTATCGGCCATGTCCGTTATTCGACCGCTGGCGGCAACGATTTCAAAAACTGCCAGCCGATTATGGTCGATTACTCGCGCGGTAGCATCGCCGTCGCCCATAACGGCAACCTGGTCAATGCTCAGGAACTACGCAATAATCTGGAGCGAAGCGGTTCTATTTTCTCCACCACCGCCGACACGGAAACAATCATCCACCTAATCGCCCGTGCCCAGTCCGATTCTTTGGTCGATCGCGTCTGTGAAGCTCTGCATCAAGTCAAAGGTGCTTACAGCCTGGCTTTCCTGACCGAGACTCGGATGGTTGCCGTGCGTGACCCGAACGGTTTCCGCCCTTTGAGTCTCGGCAAGCTGGATGGCGCTTTCGTTGTGGCTTCAGAATCCTGCGCATTCGACCTGATCGAAGCGGAGTATATCCGCGAATTGGAACCGGGTGAGATGATTGTCGTCGACAAAGATGGGATGAAATCTTTCTTCCCCTTCAAGGAAACCAGAAATACCCCCTGTATTTTCGAATATGTTTATTTCGCGCGGCCCGATAGCCGGATTTTTGGCCGGATGGTTTACAATGTCCGAAAAGAATTCGGCCGGCAACTGGCGCGTGAATTTCCCGTTGAGGCTGACCTGGTCATGGCTGTCCCCGATTCGGGCGTTCCTGCAGCAATGGGCTACGCTGAGGAGGCCGGCTTGCCCCTCGAATTGGGCTTGATCCGCAATCATTATGTCGGCCGCACATTTATCGAACCGCAGCAATCGATCCGCCATTTCGGTGTGAAGCTGAAGCTGAACCCGGTGCGGGAAATCATTGAAGGCAAACGGGTGGTGGTGGTTGACGATTCAATCGTGCGTGGTACGACCTCGCGGAAGATCGTCAAGATGATCCGCAATGCCGGCGCCAAAGAGATTCATGTCCGCATCTCCAGTCCGCCGACCAGTTTCCCCTGCTTTTATGGTATCGATACACCATCGCGCAAAGAGTTGATTTCAGCCTCGCACACGATTGAGGAGATCAACCGCTACATCACTGCCGACAGCCTGGGATATCTGTCGCGTGATGGCATGGTTAATTCGGTGCAGAAGTTCGGTGAAGGGGAAATCAGTTTCTGTGACGCCTGCTTCAGTGGCGAATACCCGGTTAAATTCCCCCGGATGACAGACGATAATCAGCTGGGACTTTTCTAGATAAATCAATAGGTTTTTATTTGTTATTTAAAGTTATTTCAAGGAGAGAGAGATGAGCGTCAAAGACGAACTAAAAGCGATTATCCGTGAGATGTCCTATGAAGAACGTGAGGTCACCCTCGCTTCAGGGCGCAAGAGTAATTTCTATTTTGACGGGAAGCAGACCACTCTGCATTCCAAAGGTGGCTTGCTGGTTGGTAAGGCTTTCTGGGATGAGGTAAAGCAGTTCGAAGGTCCGATCGACGGTGTTGGTGGTCTGACTCTGGGAGCGGACCCGATTGCTACAGCGACCTCGATTGCCGCTCATCTCGATGGCACCGACGTGCATGCATTTATCATCCGCAAGGAGCCCAAAGGGCATGGTACCGGTCAGTGGCTTGAAGGGCGCAAGAATCTGCCTCCAGGTTCGCGGGTGGTGATCGTTGAAGATGTCACCACCACCGGCGGTTCCTCGCTGAAGGCGGTCGCCAGAGCTGAAGAAGAGGGGCTGGTCGTGCTGGGGATTGTCACTCTGGTCGATCGTGAAGAAGGAGCGCGGGAAGCGATTGAAGGGGCTGGACAGAAATTACGGGCCGTCTTTACCAAGTCTTCTGTTGTTGGCTGATTGATGAATTTAGGGCGACCCATCGGATCGCCCCGAGAGTAAATAAAACGAACAGGGTGCTGATCATGAATCAGCACCCTGTTCGTTTTTAATCTTCTTCGCTCGGGATTCGGTAGACATCGAGAACGCCGGCCAGGGTTTTCAGATATTGGCAATTGAGGGCATAGGTTTTCCCAACCACGCCGATGATTTTACGGTCGGCACCGGTTGACTGATGAAAATCAAAATCGCGTTCGACCAAAAACTGTTTGACCTGTTCCAGATCCGCTTCGGTAGCGGATTTTTTCATGATCACCAGCATGCTTACTTC
>CAMYNC010000065.1 GCA_947259685.1 uncultured Desulfuromonadales bacterium
ATTAAATTTTTTTGATCATGCCAGCCTCATTCTTTTCTGTCAAGCAGATCTGTTGCTGTGACTTGCCCGGAAAATCAGGCTGTGCTACCCTCCGTGCGTTTTTGCATGATATGATCAAGTTTGATTGGAGAAATAGATGAGCAAAGCACTAGGACTTATCTCAGGCGGTCTTGACAGCACCTTGGCGGCGATGACCCTGATGCGCCAGGGCATCGAGGTGACCGGCATCTCTTTTGTCACCCCCTTCTTCGGCGCCGGCAAAGCGAAAGCGGCCGCGGAAAAGATTGGCTTTCCGCTGATCGTGCAAGAGATCAGTGATATCCACCTTGAAATGGTCAAAGATCCAAAATACGGCTACGGTCGCAACATGAACCCCTGCATCGACTGTCACGCGATGATGTTCCGCCTGGCGGGAGAAATCATGGAAAATGAGGGCTTCGACTTCCTGTTTTCCGGCGAGGTGCTCGGCCAACGACCGATGAGTCAGAACGCCAACGCCCTGCGCTCAGTGGCCAAACACTCTGACTATTCAGACCGGGTGCTGCGCCCGCTGTCGGCCAAACTGCTGCCGATCACGCCGATGGAAGAAGCTGGTCTGGTCGACCGAGAACAACTGCTCGACATCCAGGGGCGCTCGCGCAGACCACAACAGGCGCTGGCCAAGGAGTGGGGCTACCTGGATTTCCCGGCCAGCGGCGGCGGCTGCCTGCTGACCGAGTCCGGCTTCTCAAACCAGCTGCGCGACCTGTTACAACACAGCCCACAGGCCACTCCCGCGGATGTAGAACTGCTCAAGGTCGGCCGTCAGTTCCGCCTCTCGCCGACGGCCAAACTGGTGCTCGGCAGACATCGCGCCGACAACGATCAGCTCAATGAACTGGCCACTGAACAGCATCTTAAATTGCGCTGCCGAAACTTCAGCGGCCCGCTCGGTCTCTACTGTGGAGAAGAGTCGCAGGAGGACCTGCAAACCGCAGCGGCGATCCTCGCCTCGTACGGCAAAGGGAAGGATGAGGCTCAGCTGGAGGTACTCTTCTCTAATAGCGAAAGAGAGTTTGAACTAACCGTCGCCCCACTGCCTCGCGATGCTTCGCGAGCGATGCTTTTGTCGTAAGAATTCTGTCGGGTCGATCCGCTTGATCGCCCGATCCGATCCCACCAGTCGAGCAAAGGCGACCCAGCAGGCCGCACCGACAAATGACAAAAAAACGCCCCGCCGGATAACTCCGACGGGGCGTTTCTATTCAGCTACGACAGAATGTCGGGCGTATTACATCATGCCGCCCATGCCGCCCATGCCGCCCATGCCACCTGGCATAGCTGGCATTGCGTCGCCGCCTTCAGAAGGCGCATCTGCGATCATCGCTTCGGTAGTCAGCATCAGACCGGCAACCGAGGCAGCGTTCTGCAGCGCGCTACGGGTCACTTTGGTCGGATCGAGGATCCCGGCTTCCAGCATGTCGCCGTAGACGTCAGCAGCAGCGTCGAAACCGTAGGCGCCTTCGCCGTTGAGAACCTTGTCAGCAACAATGGCACCTTCCATGCCGGCGTTGATGGCAATCTGGCGCAGTGGGGCTTCCAGAGCGCGCAGCACCAGGTCACGGCCGAATTTCTGCTCGCCGTCCAACTCGAGAGCCCGGACATCCTTGAGGATGCGCAGGAATGCCACGCCGCCGCCAGGAACAATACCCTCTTCAACCGCAGCACGAGTGGCGTGCAGGGCATCTTCAACACGAGCTTTCTTTTCCTTCATTTCGGTTTCGGTGGCAGCACCGACCTTAACCACGGCAACCCCACCGACCAGCTTGGCCAAGCGCTCCTGCAGCTTTTCACGATCGTAATCGCTGCTGGTCTCTTCGATCTGGGCACGGATCACTTTGACGCGGCCTTCGATCGCAGTTTCCTCGCCAGCACCGTCGATAATGGTGGTGTTATCCTTGTCGACGACAATCCGCTTGGCGGTACCGAGCATATCGATAGTGGCGTTTTCCAGTTTGAAACCGACCTCTTCCGAGATCAGCTGGCCACCGGTCAGGGTCGCGATATCATCGAGCATCGCCTTACGACGGTCGCCGAAGCCTGGCGCTTTAACAGCACAGACGTTGATGGTGCCACGCAGCTTGTTGACAACCAGGGTGGCCAGAGCTTCGCCGTCGAGATCTTCAGAGATGATCATCAGCGGGCGGCCCTGTTTGGCGACCGGCTCGAGAATCGGCAGCAGATCTTTCATGGTGCTGATCTTCTTGTCGTAGATCAGGATCAGGGCGTCTTCCATCACTGCTTCCATGCGCTCAGCATCGGAAACGAAGTAAGGAGAGAGGTAACCGCGATCGAACTGCATCCCTTCAACAGTCTCAAGGCTGGTGTCCATCGACTTGGCTTCTTCAACAGTGATGACGCCTTCCTTGCCGACTTTTTCCATCGCTTCAGCGATGATGTTACCGATGGTCTCGTCGCTGTTGGCCGAGATGGTGCCGACCTGAGCGATTTCCTTGTGATCAGCAACCGGCTTGGAAAGCTTCTGCAGGGCCTCAACGCCAACCACAACGGCCTTGTCGATGCCGCGCTTGATTTCCATCGGGTTGTGACCGGCGGTGACCAGCTTGACGCCTTCTTCGTAGATGGCCTGGGCAAGAACGGTTGCGGTGGTGGTGCCGTCACCGGCAACGTCGGAAGTCTTGGAAGCGACTTCCTTAACCAGTTGCGCACCCATGTTTTCGAACTTGTCTTCCAGCTCGATCTCCTTGGCGACGGTGACGCCGTCCTTGGTGATCAGCGGAGCGCCGAACGACTTGTCGATGACAACGTTACGCCCCTTGGGACCGAGGGTAACTTTAACCGCGTCGGCCAGGGTGTTAACCCCGGCAAGAATACTGCCACGTGCTTCCTGGGAAAATTTGATCTCTTTTGCCATGATTCTTATATCCTCCGTAAATTATTTGTTGAAACTGTCAAACAGCAGGTTACTTCTCAACAACACCTAGAATATCGTCTTCACGCATGATCAGATATTCTACGCCGTCAACCTTGATCTCGCTACCGGCGTACTTGCCGAACAGCACCAGGTCGCCTGCTTTAACGTCCAGAGGCAGAACTTTACCTTCCGGAGTCACCTTGCCCTTGCCGGCGGCGATGACTTTACCCTCCTGAGGCTTTTCCTTGGAAACAGTGTCAGGGATAATGATGCCACCGGCGGTGGTGGTTTCCTCTTCAACACGCTCAACGATGATACGGTCCTGCAAAGGTCTGATGTTCATGATAATTCTCCTTTCACTTCAATGGCTGGCTTTACTCAAGCCGTTACGAATTAAGGTCAAAACAGAGCAAGAGACGAAGCACGCTAAAAACCGCGGGGCAGGTCTCTTGACCCTGTTAGCACTCAAAGCGCTTGAGTGCTAACAGGGAAACAATAATAGTCCGTCATCTCGGATTGTCAAGTGTTTTTTGAGGGGGTTAACGCGCCCCAGAGCCAGGCACTTCCTGCCGGGAAAGGACCTGCAGCAGCCGATCGGCAAGTTGGCGGGAAATCTTTTCAACGAGCTTACGCCGCTCCGCAGCCAAAGAAGAATAATCATTTTCATAAAAAACTTCGACAGGATAGTTGAGCTGCAAGCTGGCAGAACCCTGGCCAGGCTGGTAAAGCCGCAGACGGCTGCGGGCCTTGATGTCGGTGACGCTGCTGCCGACATCCTCTACGTAGGCATAAAGCTCGCCACGCAGGTAATCGCGCTGACTGAGCCACTCGAGGTCGATCTGTTCAAGCCCCTGTTTGAGAATGATAAACTCATAGCCGTAGCGAGCCCCCTGCGCGTTCAAGCGATCGACAAAAGCATTAAACAAATTGTCTGCAACCTCTGCCGGAACCATAATCGTTTCAAACGGAACGACGTAAAGCTGCTGGGATTGCAAGGGCGCAGCCTTGCCAAGTTGGCTAACGGGCGGCGACTGGCTGGCGCAGGCAGCCAGCAAGAAACTTAGGGCCAACAATAAATTTTTCATCAAATCCTCACAAAACTTGAAAAGTTGCGGCTATTTTTGTTTCAAAGCCTGTTCCAGGCGCAGAAATTCGAGAGCCTGTTCCAGCCGTCCGATGGCTCCGCCGAAGCCGGAGCGAAAATTCAGAATCTCGGCCTCGACACCAAAGCTCAGGATTGATGGCTGGCAGCAAGGCACGGCCATACTATTAAATAAGTAGTAGCCGTCTGTTGCCAAGAGCAACTGACCATTCATGAAATCTCTGACCCAAAGCTGCTCCGGCGGATTTTCAACCAACTTAGCCAGGCCGCAGGAACAGCAACAGCAACAAAGCTCCCCCTGCGGAACCTGCAAACGACTGCACTGATGGGGCAATAAAGGGCGCTGACAATCACAGCGCACCTCAGCAGCGGGACGCGCACTGGCCAGGCCACCATGGATACGCACGATCTGTTCGGTTTTCTCGAGCAGTTTCAGATCCCGATGAATCGTCATCCGCGAAATCTGAAAATGCGCACACAGCTCGCGGGTCGACAGCCCACCGCGCTGCCTGAGCAACCGCAATATTTCCTGCCTGCGCAGTTCGCCACTCAAATCAGCCTCCCGAATTGCCAAGATGGAAGAAGAGAAATTATCCCTGACGGCTAAATCTGGATCCGTGGGTAAACGGTGGATGAAGAGTGCAAGTGCTTGGATTGGATGAGAAGTTCAAAAATCTGAGCTGTCCCTGAAGGTTCAGCGGTGATTTTTGGCGTACTCAGGCAATTCAATGGCTTGTGCTATTCGCCAGCAGATACTCACAGGTTCAGGTTAAACATAATGGAACAATTAATTTGTAACAGCAATTCAAAGTTAAGCAGAATCAGTTTAAGTCAGCCTAAATATCAAAATCTCCCTTCAGCAGCAGCTGCAGCCGCCAAAAGAGCGAAGCTTTCCCTTTCAATAACAGATAGTTAAGACTCCTTTATCCGCAATGAAACAACTTTATTTAAAGTAAATCTTTTTACCGTTGATAAATATTAACCTTGACATTTTCTACCATCAGGGCTATAGGATCTGGACATAAAACCCTTTTCTATTCTTGGATGGTGTAGAAGTTCATGGAATTTGATATCGGTAAAAAAATCAAAGCCCTGCGTAAGGAACGCAAGCTGACCCTGCAGGATGTTGCCAACGAGACAGGCTTTTCGCCCGCCCTGATTTCGCAGATCGAAAACAACAATGTCTCACCACCGATTGCGACCCTGTCGAAGATTGCCCGGTTCTTCGATGTCAAAATGAGTTTCTTCTTTGAAGAAGGTGAAGGCGCGACCCGCTACGAAATCGTCCGCAAGGATGAACGTCGGGTGGTCAGCCGGGTGATCTCAAAAGATGGCACTGGTCATGGCTATACCTATGAAACTCTTTCCTACCGGAAAAAAAATAAAAAAATGGAGCCTTTCCTGCTGACCGTTTCCGAACGCGCCCAGGAAGAAACGCTCTATAACCATGAGGGAGAAGAGTTCTTGCTGATCCTGCAGGGCACCGCCGAGATCATCCTCGACGATGAGCGCCACACCCTTAATGAGGGAGATGCGGCCTATTTCGACTCATCAGTGAAGCATCGGTTGCTCTCCAAAGATGGCGAACTGGTTCAGGTGCTGGCGGTGGTAACTCGCTAGCCTCCTAGAAACAAAAATCTGCAATTTCTCGATACAGAAACAAAGGAAGGAAGCAATCGCTATGAGCAGTTTCGATAAAAATACTCTCGCCGACTGGGAAGCCCAGGCGAAAAAAGAGAAAAAGACCGACGATCTCTCCAATTTCAAATGGGACACCCCGGAAGGGATCACCGTCAAGCCTCTCTACACAGCAGCCGACACGGCGGGACTGAAAACTGCCGACACCCTGCCCGGGCTGGCGCCCTTTGTGCGCGGGCCGATGGCGACCATGTACGCCGGGCGCCCCTGGACCGTGCGCCAGTATGCCGGCTTTTCCACCGCCGAAGAATCGAATGCCTTTTATAAACGTAACCTGGCGGCCGGACAACAGGGGCTCTCGGTCGCTTTCGACCTGGCCACCCATCGCGGCTACGATTCTGATCATCCACGGGTGGAAGGCGATGTTGGCAAAGCCGGGGTCGCTATCGACTCGGTCGAGGATATGAAAATTCTTTTCGGTGACATCCCCCTCGATAAGGTTTCGGTCTCGATGACCATGAACGGAGCCGTTCTGCCGATCATGGCCAACTACATCGTCGCCGCCGAGGAGCAGGGCGTCAGCGAAGACAAGTTGGCGGGGACCATCCAGAACGACATCCTCAAAGAATTCATGGTTCGCAACACCTACATTTATCCGCCGGCCCCCTCGATGCGGATTATCGGCGATATCATCGAGTACACCAGCCAGAAGATGCCGAAGTTCAACTCGATTTCGATCTCCGGCTACCATATTCAGGAAGCGGGCGCCAACAACGCCCTGGAGTTAGCCTTTACCCTGGCCGACGGTCTCGAATATGTCCGCGCGGCAATTGATAAGGGGCTGGATGTCGACGCTTTTGCCCCGCGCCTCTCCTTTTTCTTCGCCATCGGCATGAACTTCTTCATGGAGGCCTCCAAGCTGCGCGCCGCCCGCTTCCTCTGGTCGAAGCTGATGAGCGAGTTCCAGCCGAAGAATCCGAAATCATCGATGCTGCGTACCCACTGCCAGACCAGCGGCTGGTCGCTGACCGAGCAGGATCCCTACAATAACGTCATCCGCACCACCCTCGAAGCGCTGGCCGCGGTGCTCGGCGGCACCCAGTCGCTGCACACCAACGCGCTGGACGAGGCGATTGCCCTGCCGACCGACCACAGCGCCCGGATCGCCCGCAACACCCAGCTGGTGATCCAGGAAGAATCCGGAGTCTGTAACGTGGTTGACCCGCTCGGCGGTTCCTACTATGTCGAGTCGCTGACCAACTCGCTGATCGAAGAAGCGCAAAAGATTCTCGATGAGATCGAAGGGCTCGGCGGCATGACCAAGGCGATCGAATCGGGGATGCCGAAACTGCGTATCGAAGAATCAGCCGCCAAGAAGCAGGCCGCCATCGACAGCGGCCGCGACGTCATCGT
Organism: uncultured Desulfuromonadales bacterium; assembly: GCA_947259685.1. The sequence goes on from CAMYNC010000065.1 coordinate 7,068, forward strand.
TGGCGTCAACAAGTATAAGCTGGCGGAAGAAGATCCGATCGAAGTGCTCGATGTCGACAATGCTGCCGTGCGTGAGTCACAGATCGCCCGCCTCAAAAAAATGCGTGCCGAGCGCGATGAAACCGCCTGCCAGCAGGCCCTTGAGGCAATCACTACAGCCAGCCAAAATGGCACCGGCAACCTGCTTGACCTGAGCGTCAAAGCGGCCCGCCTGCGCGCTTCGGTGGGCGAAATTTCCGATGCCATGGAAAAAGCCTTCGGCCGCCACAGGGCTGAAATCAGACTGGTCTCAGGAGCCTACGGATCGGTCGTCCATGAAGACAGCGATTTCGCCGAACTGGCCAAGAGGATCGCCGCGTTCGCCGACAAAGAAGGTCGCCGGCCACGCATCCTGATCGCCAAGATGGGCCAGGACGGTCATGATCGCGGCGCTAAAGTCGTGGCCACGGCCTATGCCGATGCCGGCTTCGATGTCGATGTCGGCCCGCTGTTCCAGACCCCGGAAGAGGCCGCCAAAATGGCGGTGGAAAACGACGTTCACGTGGTTGGCGTTTCAAGTCTGGCGGCCGGCCACAAGACCCTGGTGCCGCAACTGGTCGCCGAGCTGAAAAACCTCGACGCCGATGATATCGCCGTGGTCTGCGGCGGGGTCATTCCCCGCCAGGACTACGACACTCTGCTGGCCGCTGGCGCCGCCAAGATCTTCGGACCGGGTACGCCGATCACCATCTCGGCTGGACAGACCCTGGATGCGATTGAAGGAAAGTAAACAAATCCAATAGCACCTAGACACGAGCTTCAATAAGGAAATTGACACAGAGGTGCGAAGAATGCAGAGCAAGGCAGAATCCGGTTTTGATTTTGCCTTGCTCTGCACCTCCTTCGTCTCTGCGTTAATGATTTTGCTTTCCCCCGTGTGCTGGAAACTTAGCGGCAAAGCCCAAGGTTTTAGATTTTGTCAAACATCGTTCAACTCGCCAACGGCGTCCGCTCCGGTAAAATCCGCCCTCTCGCCAAAGCCATCACTCTGATCGAAAGTCGCAGCCCGGACCATTCCGCTGAGGCGACCAAACTGCTCGACAGATTGCTGCCCGACTCTGGCAACTCGATCCGGGTCGGCATTTCCGGGGTCCCCGGTGCCGGCAAGAGCACCTTCATCGAAGCGCTCGGCATGAACCTCATCGAGCAGGGGCACCGGATCGCCATTTTGGCCGTCGACCCAACCTCGCAGCTTTCCGGCGGCTCGATTCTCGGCGACAAGACCCGCATGGAGCTGCTCTCGCGCGAAAAGAATGCCTTTATCCGCCCTTCTCCCTCCGGCGACACCCTGGGCGGCGTGGCGCGCAAAACCCGCGAAACCATGCTGCTCTGCGAAGCGGCCGGCTACGATGTGATCATCGTCGAAACCGTCGGCGTCGGCCAGTCGGAGATCACTGTCGCCTCGATGGTCGATTTCTTTATGCTGCTGCAACTGCCAAACGCCGGTGATGAACTGCAGGGGATCAAAAAAGGGGTGATGGAGATTGCCGACGCCATCCTGATCAATAAATCCGAAGGCGATAATCGTCCCAAGGCCGACCTGGCCCGCCAGCAGTATGCTAATGCCCTGCACCTGATCAAGCCCAAGAGCAAACACTGGCAGGTCCCGGCTCTGCTCTGCAGCGCCCTCCACAAGCAAGGCATCAGTCAGGCGTGGGAAACCATCCTCGACTTTGTGGCCTGCATGCAACAGAGTGGCGAATTCGCGGCCAAACGTCGCTTGCAGGCCAACGACTGGATGTGGACCCTGGTGATGGACGACTTAAAAGAGCTGTTCCTGCGCGACCCACGGGTCGCCGCCCTGCTCGAACAGGTTCAGCGGGGCGTTCAGCATGGCACCACCACCCCTGGCGCTGCGGCAAGACGACTCATTGAAACCTTCAAAAGACACTGATAGCTGCATTTTGAGCAGATTTCCAGCAAAGGCCCACCTCAGCCCTTCTTTTGCGGCTCGTTGCAGTGCTCTATTTTTTCTACTCCAATCGATAAAGGAGCAAAAACCATGACTGAAAAAATCAATCACATCGGCATCGCGGTCAAAAACCTGGAAAATTCGATTCCGCTTTACCGTGACCAGCTGGGGATGGAATTTGAAGGCACTGAAGAAGTCGCCGAGCAAAAGGTCCGCGTCGCCTTTCTTAAAATCGGCGAGAGCCGGATTGAACTGCTTGAACCGACCTCGCCCGATTCTCCGGTGGCAAAATTTCTGGAGAAAAACGGTGAAGGGATCCATCATCTGGCCTATGAGGTTGCCGATATTGAGCAAACCCTTGCCGAACTGAAGCAAAATGAAGTAAGATTAATAGATAACCAACCGCGCCGCGGTGCCCACGGTAGCCTGATTGCGTTTCTGCACCCCAAAGCCACCGGGGGGGTTCTGACAGAGATCTGCCAAGCAGGGCACTAGGGTCAATGCTCAAACCGGCGGCAACGCCAGCTACCGTTGTCGCCAACTCCCTGCAGACATTTCACCCGTGGGAACGACAGATCTCCCCAGCCAATGGAGGCACGAGAATGCTGAAGAAAACCTTGCATGCCATGCTCACCATCTGCGTCCTGCTGGCGCTTTCTGCCTTGCCAGCTGCAGCGCTGCAAAAAGGCGATGACCTGCCTGAATTGAAGGGCACAACCATCGACGGCGTCGCTTTCGATCTCAGCAGCTTCAAAGGGGAGCCGATCCTCTTGAAGATCGGCACAACCTGGTGCCCGACCTGTAAAATCCAAACCAAAGCGATCAACAATCTGAGCGAGTACCTCAAAGAAAACAATGTCCATTTCGTAGATGTTTTCCTTCAGGAGAGTGAAAAAACCGTTCGTAAATATTTTTCCAAAGGAAAGTACCAGACCCCGGAAACAGTTCTGATCGACGATGGTCAGATCTACAAAGCCTTGAATATCTACCTGATCCCCAGAGTGATCCTGATCGATAAAAATTTCAAGGTGTTCCGCGACAGCGCTGCGCTCTCAGAAAAAAAACTAAAGCTGAAACTGGAGGCGCTGCTGGCAACCCAATAACCGCTTGCCGTTACCGCTCTTCTGTGGTGCAGAACCAACAGTCAGTTGTGGCAACCAAGCAACAACCATGAGATCCGGCTGGCGCCAAGCCTGGTCGCCAGCCGTAAAACAGCGCCAAGTTCCCTGTAGTTTCAACCACTTAAACACTTTATTACCTCAAAAGAGAAACTTGGCACCGATGCTGCTTATTTGAAATCCCATCGATTTCAGAGCAACATCGATTTTGCCTGAATGAACAAATTTTATTTATGGAACTCGGAGGCCCTTCCGATAGATGAGCCAGATCGGCTCCGACGCGAAAACCGGCACCCGAATTCAACCGAGCAGCGACGAACAGAAGTAGTAAAGAGCAGTCGCATTTCCCGCCGAAATTGTTCGGCAATTTACCACATTTCATGGAGGTAACACCAAATGAGCAGAATTCTGAAAGTCATGATCGCCCTGCTGGCGATCGCCGCAATCGCCACCCCAGTCATGGCGGAAGATCGTCTGAGCCTGGCCGGCCAGATGCGCGTCCGTGGTTGGCACATCGACGCTGGCGACAACATCAGCGATGGCGATACCGCCACTTTCGGTGACCAGCGTTTCCGGCTCGGCGGTAAACTGTCGGTTGCCGAAGGCGTCAGCATCACCTTTCGGACGGACATCACCGAGTCGGTCTGGGGTACTACCGGCAGTGGTAATGGTTTCGGCTCCGGCCGTTCGGGCGCCAACCAGCAGTGGGACCGTGCCCACATCGACCTGGAGAAAAACAACATGCACCTGCGGGCCGGTCAGCAGCTGATCGTTTTGGGTGGCTCCGGTTTCGACTCCCAGGACAACGGCCTGACCTTCAACCTCAAAGGCGACATTCCTTTCACCGTCTTCTACATGATGGACAACAACGGTGGTAGTGTCTTTGCGCAAGACTCCTTCTGGTATGGTGCTCGCGTCGGTCACGGTACCGATCTGTACGCCGCTAACCTGTTTGCCGTCAACCAGAACAGTGGCACGAACGCCTTTGTTGGTGGAAACAATGAAGAAGATGTTTGGGTTATTGGTGCCACCGCGGACTTTAACTTTAATCCGATGAAACTCAAGTCTGAAATTGAATACTTCACCGGCGACGCGAATAGCGACGTTGATGCAGTCGGCTTCAACTTGTTCCTTGACCTCTCCATGGCTGTCGATGAAGCCATGACCTTCGGTGGCCAGTTCTACTACGGCATGGGTACCGATAAAAATGATGAAACCCAGTACACCGTTCTCGGTAACCGCTTTAACGGCTGGGATCCACTGAACGAGGTCGGCACCGGTCTGAGCAACGAAGTTATCACCAATGGCCGCCCCTTCAACCTCGCTACCTCTGCCGGCGTTAACACTGCTCTGGTAGCCAATGGCTTTGACCCGGTGAGTACCGGTGTCATTGGCGGCCGCCTCTATGGTCTGTTCAAGGTCAGCGACGCGCTGAACCTGGGCGGCTCGGTCTTCTACGGCGTTCCTGAAGAAGACGGCGACATCAAAGACTTCGACAGCATGCTCCTGCTGACCGCCGGCGCAAGCTACGCCCTGATGGAAAACACCAAGCTCGACGTGCAGATGCAGTACCAGGACGTTGACCTGAATGACTTTGATGAAGTTTGGTCGACCGGTGTTGGCCTGTTCGTTAACTTCTAAGTCGCTTAGAAGTTAATCCGCACCACAAAAAGCCCGCTGCGACCGCAGCGGGCTTTTTATATGAAGAACCAGTTCAATCTTTGCATTTAGGGAAAATCCCGCTAAACTATGCCCCTGGCAAAAAAAGTATCCTTATAACCATCGAGAACCTTAGGGCACAACATGAAACTGCTAGCAAGGCTCAGCCTTTTTTTCCTGCTCTCTTTCCCCTTGACCACGCATGCAGAACTCCCCAAACAGCTTGAGGACGATTTTGCCACGGTCGAAGGCTACATCATCATGCCGGTCGGCGATGAGTACCTGGTCGATCTGGATGCCTCAGCGAACCTGCAGAAGGGGGATATCTTAACCCTGGTGATTGGCGGAGAAAAGGTCGTCCACCCGATCACCAAGGAAGTCTTGGGAGCGCTTGATGTCCCCAAAGGCTACCTGCAGGTCACCCGCATCAAATCGGGGTACTCTTATGCAAAATTACTGATGGCCGATGCCCCGCCAGAAAAAGGCGCCCAGGTGCGACGCTTTGAGCAGGTGCCGGCCCTGCTGGTTGAGGAGCCTGGAGAGAGTTCTGAGCTGGGTCAGGAGCTACGCGCCAACCTGTCGCAGCTTAACTGGCTTGCTAGCGACAGCGCCACCGAACCGTTGCTGAAATTTGTTATCAACAAGCAAAACCTCAGCGTCAAGACCAGCAACGACCAGCTTTTGCACAGTTATGCCCTGGTTGACGGCCGCCCGGCAGCAGTAAGCGCACCAAAACCTACCACCACGGGAGGCCTGCCGGAAAAAAAACCCCAGCCACTGCAGAAGGCAGTGAATACCGTGATCGATACGATTTTCCCCAAAGCCAAAGAGCGTGACCCGCGACTCGGCATTATCCAACAGGACCTGCAGGCCAAAGCCGGCATCTGGATGAGCCCGAGCCTCCAGGGGGAACCGGTCGGCATTGCCGCAGCCGACTTCGACAATGACGGCCAGGTCGAAATCGCCCTGGCAATGAATAACAGCATCCACTTCGCCAGGAATATTCAAGGCGACTACCAGCCGCTGACCAATTTGGCCATGCCCAACGGGCTCGACCTGCTGAGCCTTGACACCTTGGATCTCGACAACAACGGCATTCCGGAACTCTACCTCACGGCTGCAAGTCAGCATGAACTTAAATCTATCGTTGTCGAACATCGCAATGGCAGCTATCAAATCGTCATTGAGCGCATTCCCTGGTACCTGAGGGCAGTCAATCTGCCAGACCTTGGATTGGTATTGCTCGGACAGCGCAAAGGCGCGGGACAAAAGCACTTTGAAGGCGCACCTTTCATCGTCACGCGGCAAAACCAGCGGCTGATCGCCGGTGACGAGATCCTTCTCCCCGAATACGTCAATATGTTCAGCTTTACCAGCTTTAAAGGGGTAAACAACGAGACTCTCTTCGCTTATCTCACCGAGAGCGACTATTTGAAGATCGCCACCGAAGCAGGGGAAGTTCTCTGGGAATCCGGTGATTATTTTGGTGGCACCGAAACCAGAATCATCCCGGAAGGATATGACGGCAATGAACTTCTCGAGCCGACCTATATCCCGCCGCGCATCGAGCTGACAGCGGCCGGGGAATTTCTTGTCTCGCAAAATGATGGGATACGCACAATGCAGCGTTTCCGGCGGTTCCAAGAGAGCCGCTTGATCGCCCTCTCCTGGAATGGCCATACCCTGGTCGAAAACTGGCGAACATCCGATCAGAGTGGTTATCTGAGCGACTTTACCCTTGCCGACAGCGACAATGATGGCAGCGAAGAGATTGTCATGGGGATTAAATTTACCCACAAAGGGATGCTGCAAAAAGCCAGGTCAGCAATTGTCAGCTATGAGATGAATTGAACTCGGGCTAAGCGATAACCACCGGTGCGCAGGCTTTTGGACTGCCCTTCAACGTACCGAAACCCGACGCCAGGCAGGCATACTTGCTCAACTGTATCACCCAAGTGGCAAACGCTAGACCTTGGACGAGGCGCAGGAGTTTAAAGCCTGCCACTGCAGAAATAAAAAAAGCCCCACAAATTGACTGTGGGGCTTCTCAAGTCGAACGGGGGAGCGATTATCTGCCGTATCTTTCTACGTCAAACTCATAACCGCAGGATGGGCATTTCACTCGCGGTGCTTCGCCACCGGAAGTTGCTGCACAGGCAGTCAGGCTGAGAACAAAGGCCGAGATAATTGTCCAAAGTACCAGTTTCTTCATTTTTTCCTCCTCGATAGATCGGTTAAGTCCCTCGCTGGGCCGATTGTTTACTACTTTTTTTTGAATCGCTTCAATGTAATTAATAGCATAGCACGCTATCTTTACAAACTAACAGACATTATTTTCTACTAATTTCACGGCAGGTAGCTTGTAAACCCTTTGCTCGCGAATCAATCGGAAATCGGTTATAAATTCAACATTATGAATATTCTCAGCCTGCATCATATATCGATCGCTTTCGGTGGGCCGGAGCTACTGAAAGCTGCCAGCTTGCAAATTGAAGAGGGCGACCGCATCTGTCTGCTCGGCCGTAACGGCGCAGGCAAATCGACCCTGCTAAAAATCATCAATGCCGCTATCCCAGTCGATTCAGGAGAGATCATCCGGCGACAGGGGTTAAGGACGGCGCTGGTACCACAGGAATTTCCCGACGACTGGAACGGATCGATCCAAAGTTATTTGCAAGCGGTGGCCAAGGCCGGGCAACTGACGACAGATTTGGCTGCTTTGCAGATTGACCAGGTCCTAAGTCAACTGGAATTAAACTCCAGCGAGTTGATAGAAAATCTCTCGGGCGGAATAAAGCGCCGGGTATTGATCGCCGCCGCGCTGATCCTTGATCCGGAACTGCTGCTGCTCGACGAACCAACCAACCACCTGGACATCGAGGCGATCAAGTGGCTGGAAGATTTTCTGCTGCGGCTGCGCAAAACCTTGATCTTTATCAGCCACGACCGAGCGTTCGTGCGCAAACTTGCCAACCGGGTGGTCGAGGTCGATCGCGGCCAACTGCAGGACTATCGCTGTAACTATGATCAGTACCTGCAGCGTCGCGAAGATGTGCTCAATTCCGAGAACAAAGCCTGGGCTCGCTTTGATCAGAAGTTGGCCGAAGAAGAGATCTGGATCCGGAAAGGAATCAAGGCCCGACGCACCCGCAACATGGGCAGGGTAAGAGATCTGCTGAAGATGCGCGAAGAACGCCGTCAGCGCCGCGAACGATCAGGCCAGGTAAAACTGCAGCTGGATGCCGGACAGCGCAGCGGCCAGATGGTCTGCGAAGCGAAACAGGTCTCTTTCAGCTATGCCGACAGCCCCATAATCGCCAACCTTTCGCTGCGGATCATGCGCGGCGACCGGATCGGCCTGATCGGCCCTAACGGCAGCGGCAAAACCACCCTGCTGAAACTGCTGACCGGCGAGCTGCAGGCGCAAAGCGGCAGCTTGCGCCAGGGCACCAATCTGCAGCTGGCCTATTTCGATCAGCTGCGCAATCAGCTGGATGAAAACCTCTCGGTCAAGGACAATATCGTCGCCGAGCATGACCAAGTGATCATCAACGGTCAGCCGCGGCATATTTACGGTTATCTGCAGGACTTCCTGTTTACCCCGGAACGTGCCCGCACGCCGGTCCGGGTGCTGTCCGGGGGCGAGAAAAACCGCCTGCTGCTGGCCAAATTGTTCACCCAGCCGGCCAACCTGCTGATCCTCGATGAGCCGACCAACGATCTGGATATGGAAACGCTCGACCTGCTCGAAGAACTCTTACTCGATTATCCCGGCACGGTACTCCTGGTCAGCCACGACCGGAGTTTTTTGAACAATGTGGTGACCAGCTCACTGGTTTTCAGCGGCAGTGGGCAGATCGAAGAGATCATCGGTGGCTACGATGACTGGCTGGCCCTGCAGGAAAAACAGCCGCCGCCGGTCAAAAGCGAAAAAGTCAAAGTTGAACGCCGTAAATCGGAACGGCCGAGAAAACTCAGTTTCAAGGAGAAGCGTGAGCTGGAAGAGCTGCCGAAGCAGATCGAAGCAGCGGAAACCGAGCAGACAGAAATCCACGCCAAACTGGCCGATCCAGGACTTTACCAGCAGGGGGATGGCGCAGTGATCAGCGGTTTTCAGGAGCGTTTGCAACAACTCGAAACTGAGCTGGAAACCGCCTATCAGCGCTGGGAAGAGCTGGAGCAGATCCCGGAATAAACACCCTGGTTAGCCGCTTAACTCAAGTTGCTGCCAATAAGGCCATACGGCTTTCACCACAGTATTTTCAATCCGGATACTGATTAGGATCAGGGTGAGGGGGAACGTCGTGGCAATTGCCAGCTATGCCCCCCTCATCCGGCCTCCGGCCACCTTCTCCCTCAGAGAGAAGGAGCCAGCGAAAGATTCGTCCTAATCAGCATCCGGATTCAGTTGTACGCCACAGAATTTGCAGTGTTTCGCATCCGGCGCATGCCCTTCGCCGCTGCAATCCGGGCAGCTCTGGGTGGTAACCTGCTTGGAGAACGTCATTTCCGCGGTGACAATGCCGGTCGGGATAGCGATTATTCCGTATCCCAAAATCATCACCAGTGAAGCAATGGTCTGCCCCAGACTGGTCTGGGGTGAGATATCCCCATAGCCGACCGTGGTCATAGTGACGATCGACCAGTAGATCGAGCGAGGAATGCTGGTAAAGCCATGTTCCGGCCCCTCGACGATATACATGACCGCGCCAAAAATCACCATCAACAGGAAGACCGAGAAGAGAAAAACCGCAATCTTGCGGCGACTGGCACGCAGTGCCCGCAGCAGATAGTTGGCTTCGCCAACGTACGGCACCAGCTTCAGCACCCGAAACACCCGCAGCAGGCGCAGAATCCGGATCACCAGCAGATATTTGCCGCCCGGAAGGAACAGGCTGAGATAGGTTGGGATGATTGAGAGCAGGTCGACGACACCGAAGAAGCTGCCGGCATATTTCAGTGGCCGGCCGATACAGCTCAGGCGCAGCAGATACTCGACCGTAAACAACAGCGTGAAGAACCACTCGGCAAGGTAGAAAAGCTGCCCATAGTCCTGCTGTAGCGCAGCAACACTGTCGAGCATCACCACAATTACACTGAGAATGATGCTGAGGATCAGCACCACATCGAACAGTTTGCCTGCCGGGGTATCCGCTTCGAAAATGATTTCGTGCAGCCGCTGGCGCAATGAGCTGCTCGATTGCGGTTTCCGCTCAGGCATGTCCCTCTCCAGAAAGTCAGTCTGGCAAGGCCTCGGCGACCAGATCCAGAATGTGCAATGCCCGCTGCTGGCCAGGGCCGTGATTGATGCTGTCCTGCAGTTGCATAATGCACCCCGGACAATCAGTGGCAACCAGATCGGCGCCACTTTCAGCGATAAAGCTCGCCTTTTTCGCACCGATTTTTTTACTGGTGTCATAGTGATAAACCGAATAGGTCCCACCCAATCCACAACAGGTGCCCGCGGCTTCCATCTCGACATACTCGACTTGGGGCAGAGCCTCGAGAATCTGCCGCGGTTCCTTGGTAATGCCACGGGTCCGCAGATGGCAGGGATCGTGGTAGGTGACCTTTTTTCGCTCGGTCGCCTTCGGCAGGGCGGCCAGTTTTTCGGCAAAACCCATCTCGACCAGAAAGACGAAGATATCCTTGACCTTCTGCTTATAGTCGGCAAACTCTTCGCCCAACTGCGGATAGATTTTCCCCAGACCGGCATTGCAGGAGGCGCAGGCAGTGACGATATAGTCACAGGAGTATCTCCCCAGCTCCGCCAGATTCTGCTCAGCCAGTCCCTCAACCGCCTCACCAGCCCCGGCAGAAACCGCCGGCAAGCCGCAGCAGGCCTGCCCTTTGGGGATGATGATGTTGACACCGAGAAATTTTAGCGCTTTGAGCATCGCTTCGCCCGACTCGGGATACATGTAGTTGATGCCGCAGCCGGTAAAGAACAGCACCGTCGGCTGATCGGCCTTCCCCTTGATGTGTTCTGGATGGCGATCACGAAACGGCTTGCTGGTGATATTCGGCAGCGTCCGCTCAGAGCTGATGAAAGGTGCCGGAAAACGCAGCCGCAGGCCGCTGTTATCGGGCAGTTTCTTGAACAGCAGGCTGGAGAGTTTGCCACCCCCCTTGGCCAACAGGTCCATCAGCCCCTGATTTTTAAGCACCGTCGCCACCCCCTTGCCGAAGGTGGAAAGCCCCTTCTGTTCGGCAATTTTCAGTCGGGTCGCGGCAACGATCTCCTCGGTCGGCACCTTGTTCGGACACTGGGCATAGCAGCTGCCGCAGAGCAGGCACTGCGACATGTCGAGCAGGAAGCGGTCTTCCATCTCGACTTCGCCGTCGAGCAGGGCATCGGCCAGGGCGATCTTGCCGCGGGCGACGCGGCCTTCGTGCTTTTCGGCGCCAAAGGCGGGACAGTGGGCACGGCAGGCGCCGCACTTGACGCACTGGTCGATCTCTTCGCGAAAATCTTCGAGTTTTTTTAATTTTGCCATAACCTTAAATATCTTTCACCGCAGAGGGCGCAGAGATCGCAGAGAAAACATTTAATTTCATTTCTCCGCGCCCTCTGCGCTCTCTGCGGTACATTGCTCTTAGGTGTCGCTCGGGAAAATTTTCCCCGGGTTGAGAATATTGTTCGGATCAAGCGCCTTTTTAATCGTCTTCATATAATCCACCGCGGCATTGCTTAGCTCGAGAGGGATGTAGGGCGCCTTCATGATACCAACGCCATGCTCACCGCTCATGGTTCCGCCCAACCCGAGAGCCTCCTTGAAAACCTCTTCGATCGCCGCGTCGGCCTTCTCCTGCTCACCCGGCTGCTTGCTGTCGATCATCACATTGACATGGATATTGCCGTCGCCTGCATGGCCGAAGTTCACAATCGGCACCCCGTGCTTGTCCGAAATGGTGTCAATTTTTCGGATCATCTCCGGCACCTTGGAGCGCGGCACGCAGATATCTTCGTTGAACTTATCGGGGTTCACCTTGCGCAGGCTGGCCGAAACCGAACGGCGAATCTGCCAGAGCGCTTCGCTTTCCTCTGGAGTTTCGGCAATCCGGTTTTCCACCACGCCGAGCGGCTGAACAATCTCAACGATTTTTTGCACCTGTTTGTCGAGAAATTCTTTATCCCCATCAACCTCAATGATCAGTACCGCGCGGGCCTCATCCGGCAGCTGCAGGTCGGTCGCCTGGCGGACGCAGTCGATGGTCCGGCCATCCATGAACTCCAGGGTGGTCGGAATAATTTTGTGGCCGATAATCGCCGAAACCGACTTGGCCGCGCCGTCGATCGAATCGAACAGCACCAGCATGGTTTTTTTCGCTTCCGGCTTTGGCAGCAGCTTGATGATGATCTTGGTAATCACCGCCAAGGTCCCCTCACTGCCGCACATCAGCTTGGTCAAATCGTAGCCAACCACTCCCTTCATGGTCGGTCCGCCGGTCTTGATGATATCCCCGGTCGGGGTGACCACTTCCAGGCCGAGGATATAATCCTTGGTCACCCCATATTTAACACAGCGCGGCCCGCCGGCGCATTCGGCCACGTTGCCACCCAGGGTGGAAAACTTCAACGACGCCGGATCGGGCGGATAAAACAGGCCGACCTTTTCGACCGCTTTTTGAAACTGCTCGGTCACCAACCCAGGCTCGACGGTCGCCACCAGGTTCTCCTCGTCGATCTCAAGAATCCGGTCCAGGCGGGTGGTGACCAGCACCATCCCGCCCTTGGTCGGCAAACTGCCGCCGGTAAAGCCGCTGCCAGCACCGCGCGGATAAACGGGGATTTTCATCTCGTTAGCCAGCCACATAATCCGGCTGATCTCTTCCGGGCTGCCAGGGTGCACCACGACGTCGGGCCGAAACTGCTTCTGGGTCGCATCATAGGAGTAACAGATCAGGTCGGCAATTTCTGTCGACAGGTGAGCCTTGCCGACGATCTGCGCTAACTTAGTGATAACTTCTGCATTCAGCATTTGACGAAATCCTTGCAAGAGCTAAGACTTGTTTGCCACTGTGGCACCAAGAAGATCAATGAGGGCTTTGACCTGCTTGGTATTTTTGTGGAGAATTATATTTCCTGGTTATCTACTTCGCTCCACCAATAACCAAAGAACAGATAATCACCTCACGCCCGTTCGCGGATGCTCACTTGCCAGAAGTAGGCGCCTTGAGGCGAGACGCAGAGAACGCTGAGAAACCTTAAGGCTTGATGGTGGATTTTTCTCTGTGGGCTCTGCGACCTCTGCGTGAGAGGCTTTTGCCCTTTGATTTCAGTTGAGTAAAGTGGATAACCAAATTCTATTTTTTCAAAATAAGAAGGCACGAAGCCGAGCACATAACAGGTCTCCGTGCCCAAGACATCAGCGCGCCGGCCATTATCAAATAAATGACCTAAAAAGTCTACTTTGATCGACTGAACCAGCCCGATTTTTCGACATAGTCTTCGACCCGGTTCCGCCCCTTCTTTTTGGCTGCGTAAAGCGCCTTATCGGCTCGTTCGATCAACTCGGTCTTTTTGAGCGGCTTGTCCGCCTGGAGAAAACCGGCCACTCCGAAACTCATGGTCACCCGGCAATCCTCGCCTTGATATTCGAAGTGCTGCTGCTCAACCGCCGCACGAATCTTTTCTGCGACCACCAGGGCTTCCTCCTGGTCGGTCTCCGGCAGGATAAAAACGAACTCTTCGCCACCGTAACGGGCCAGCAGATCATATTCGCGGATCAACCCGCCGCAGAGTGCGGCGACCTCGCGCAACACATAATCCCCCGCCTGATGCCCATGAAAATCGTTGAATTTCTTGAAGTAATCAATATCGGCCAGCACCAGACTCAGTTCGGTTTCGCGGCGGGTACTGCGGCTGATCTCCTTATCGAGAAACTCCTGGAAATAGCGATGATTGTAGATCTCGGTCAACCCATCAAGGTTGGCGATCCCCTCCAGGTAGCGATTCTTTTCTTCCAGCTCGGTAGTCAGTTTTTCCAGTTTCAGCTTGGCCTGCACCAGCTCGCGGTTCATCTGCTCGTAACTCATGTTGAGCAGGCTGAGTTTTATATTCGCCTCCTGCAGCAGTTCCGGAATCGATGCCGTACCACCGATCTTCAGACCGAAATATTCCGCCGCCTGGGCCACTTCGACATTGGCTTTTCGCAGAATTTCGTCGATGGCCGCCGCCTGCAGACCAAACATTTTCTTCGCCCGCTCACGGAACGGGCCATGGTAATCGATCGGATGCCCCGAATACATGATATTTGCCAGTAGACCGGCCAGATGCACCACACGGATGGTGGTCAACATCTCTGCGCTCTGCTGCCCGGCCGCGTCCGCCGCGTGATGATGGAGGATCGGCAGGGTCAGACTCTCTGGAAACTTCCAGTGTTTGGCGGCCTCGCAGCCGATATAGGCGTGATTGGCCCCCAGCCGTTCCTCTTCCAACTCGAGTAAGCGCGCCTCACTGCCGTTGGCCGCTTGCAGAATCTCGTCATACTTTGCTTCAAAAGCGCTGGCCAGAATCAGCTTGCCAAGGTTTTGCAGCAGACTGACGGTAAAAACATCATCGGAATCACCCGCAGAGACTTGGCGCATAATCAGTTTGGAAGCGACGGCCGCCGCCAGGGAGTGCTCCCAGAACTGCTCATAATTGAATCCGGCGCCAAACCTGGGCCGTTCCATATTCAAAAAGGAGAAGGAGAGCACCAGGCTGCGCACCGCGTTGGTGCCAAGGATCGCCACCGCCTGCTGGATAGTGCCGACTTCATTGGGAAAATTGTAAAAAGAGGAATTCACCACCTTGAGGACTTTGGTCGACAAAGAGACATCCTGGGCGATCAGCTTGGTGATGTCATAAATGGTGGTTTCCTCCTTGCCGGTAATATTGATCAACTTGGAAGCAACAGTCGATAAGGTTGGCAAGGCGCCGGATTCGATCACCTGTTGGAGGACCTGCTGTTTGCTTGGCATGAGTTACCCCTTCGTTGCGACTGTCGGCAAAACCATTCCCCCATCAGGGATGACCACCACATTCGGTTGCACAGGCAGCCCAGCCTGAATCCGCTTTATGGCGGCTTGCAGGTCGGTCGCCTTTTCCATCCCCATCGTTGCCGTCTGCTCGGCGCTGAACTCGCTGATCAGGATCACCCGAAAACGCTGCGCTTTGCTCAGGACAGAGTGCGCCGTCTGACCGTTAATCTGGTAATTCTGTCGCAGCGCCTGCTCAAACTCAGCCAGATCCTGATACTGAAACCAGTCGAAAAAGGTCGGATGGCCGAAACCGTCGCGACAGGCTGCCAACAGGATGATCGTGCCACCCTCGCGCACCGCCCGACAGCCGTAGTCGAGCGCCTTTTGTGCCTGAATGAAATTGATATCCTTCGGCTCGCCGCCGCAGGAAATAATCGCCAGCTCGGCCGGTTCTTCCAGCCTCACTTGAAACTGCTGCCGCACCAGTTCACAGGCAGCCAGGTGGGCCTCTTCCAGGTCGCCACAGAACACACCGAGGATCTGTTTTTGCGGTGACAGCACCGTATTGAGCAGGAAATCGGGCTCCACCAGCCGGGCCGCCTGCAGCAGCGCCTGGTGAACTGGATTGCCCTCCAAACGACCGGTGGTCGCCAGTGGGTGCTTGCCGCCGATTTCGGGCGGGTTAAACACGCTGAAATGACTCCGCATGCAGGTTTCACGGCTGGCCACTCCTGGCACCAGCCCCTTGCGGCCACCACCGAAACCGGCAAAATAGTGAAACCCGACCGTGCCGGTGACGATCACCCGGTCGGCCTCAATGATCCGGCGATTTACCTGCACCGGCAGCCCGGAATCGGTCTGCCCCAACTCAACCAATGCCTGGGAGTCGTCGCAGTCATGATCAAAGACCGCGATCCGCCCGAACAGCGAACCGAGAATTTTGCAATGTTCCGCTTCCGTTTGCGGGCGATGAATCCCCAAGGCGATCAGAATACTGATCTGCGCATCGGCCACCCCGATCCGGTTCAACTCCTCGACCAACAGCGGCAGGTAGATTTCACTGCCGGTGTAGCGGGTAATATCTGAGGTGACAATCACCACCGTTTCATCTGTGGCGATAATCTTTCCCAGCGCTGCCGTACCCAGCGGTGCCGCCATGGCCTGGCGAACCAGTCCCTCGGCAGCGGCTGGTTCGGCGGCTGCGACCACCAGTTGCCGGGCAGCAAAGGGCAAGCTGGCGGCTTGCGAGCCAGCCCCATACTTCAAATCGATCTGCATAGCAAACTCTTCTCCCCTGCAGGGGTAACTGCAACAACTGGAAGTCTAAGTTTTTTCTCACACTTTTGCAACTGTTCCCGCTACCTTCGAGCAAGAGTAGAGTTAATCTTGCGACGGCATCCCGGCTTGTGATATGTAGGACAGTCAGGGTTTAATATTTGATTTCTTTGCCAAGAGAGACATGCCATGGATCTGGAAATTCAGCCGGTAACCGACTTCAAGCAGCGGATCGAAGATGAAACACAGCTCGTCTTCGGCAAACAGTTTACCGACCGGATGTTTGTCATGCAGTATGACACCGGCAAAGGCTGGCATTCGGCGCGGATCCAACCCTATGCCCCCTTCACCCTCGACCCGGCGGCGATGGTTCTGCACTACTCGCAGGAGATCTTTGAGGGGCTCAAAGCCTTTCGCCGCCCCGACGGCAAAATTGCCCTGTTCCGTCCCGCCGATAACGTCAAGCGCTTCAACCTCAGCGCTGAGCGGATGTGCATGCCGGAGGTCGATGAACAATTTTTCCTCGCCGCCCTATTGGAACTAATCCGCCTGGAGGCCGACTGGGTCCCCCATTCACCTGGAACAAGTCTCTACATCCGGCCGACCATGATCGCCACCGAGCCGATGCTCGGGGTGCGCCCGGCCGATCAATACCTTTGCTATATCATCCTCTCGCCGGTCGGTACCTACTACAAGGGTGGCATCGCACCGGTCAAGATCTGGATTTCCGATCACTATGTGCGCGCCACCGAAGGCGGCACCGGCGAGGCCAAAACCGGCGGCAACTATGCCGCCAGCCTCTACGCCGCTCGCGAAGCCGCCTTAAAAGGTTACGACCAGGTGCTCTGGCTCGATGCCAAGGAAAAGCGCTATGTCGAAGAGGTCGGCAGCATGAACATGTTCTTTTATTACGACAACAAACTGGTCACCTCGCCGCTTAAAGGCACGGTGCTTGACGGCATTACGCGCCGTTCGGTGATCCGGCTGGCCAAAGAGTTCGGGGTTGACATCGAAGAACGCGCCCTGACTGTCGACGAGGTCCTTGAAGGGGCGGAAAGCGGTCGCCTGCAGGAGGCCTTCGGGGCCGGCACCGCGGTGGTCATCTCGCCGGTAAGCGATTTCTGCTACAAGGACCGCTGCGTCAAGCTTGGCCAGGGCAAACCGGGAGAACTGACCATGCGGCTGTTCAATACCCTGACCGGGATCCAATACGGGCAACAGCCCGATCCTTATAACTGGGTCACCCTGATCTGAGGCCTGAGTTGAAAGCGGCAGCGAGAGCGATTTCGCTGCCGCTGCTTTCGCCATGAAAATGAGTACACGCCCTGAGTTGCAAAACCACTCAAATAGAAGCTTATTTGCACTTCGCTTCAAGCCAAGCCATCCGACCTTTTCCACAAACCCTAGTCATCCCATAGGGTTTCTTTGCCAGGGCAAGCCAGCGCGGTAAATATTTCTCCTGGCACAGAACCTGCTTATATAACTTCGGCTTAACAGTAACTCCGGGCGCTCGTCCTGCCGACCGGCTCCCGCCGCTGCCCGGAGCAAAACCATACAGAAGCAATCACAGCACTTCTGAAATGAATAAGGAGTTGATCTATGTGTCGTATCGGCGCGATCAAAAGTCGTAATTATATCCATCCGAGCATGGCCCTGCAGCTGATGCAATCGCAACAGAAAGGGCATGACAACTCGGGTTTCGCTATGGTCATGCAAAATCTCGGCGGTATTTTCGAGCCCTACAAGCACCTGCCGACCCTGTCAATGGCCTGTACCGACGATGGCATCAAGATCGCCGAAGATATTCTTCACCAAATCGGCTTTCACCGGGTCATGCAGTGGGCACCCGAAGTCAACGACGAACCGGGCCTGGATATCAACGCCATGCCCAATTACGTCTTTGAAACCTTCGACTACCCGCGGGCCTACAAAAAAGCCGACCAGAAAGAAAAAGAAGAGCTGTTGCTTGACACCCGGCTCCGGCTGCGAGCTGCTCTGGAACCGAACGAGGAAGGTTTCGCCTACTCCTTCTGGCCGGATGTGATTACTTTGAAGGAGATCGGCGATCCGCGCGACATCGGCACCTATTTCAACCTTTGGGAGCCGAACGACCGCTTCACCGCCAAGGTGATCACTGCCCAATGTCGGCAGAACACCAACTACGACATCGTCCGCTATGCCGCCCATCCTTTCCACCTGCAAGGCTACACGGCGCTGGCCAACGGCGAAAACACCTTCTACCTGAAGAACAAGGAATACCAGCAGGGGCTGCACCGCGGCTATATCGGCTTTGAATCTGATTCGCAGTGCTTCCTTTACACCCTGCACTATGTCCACCGCGAGCTCGGCTGGCCGCTGCATTATTACAAGCACGTGGTCACCCCGCTGCCGTTCGAGGATATCGAGCAACGCGAAGACGAAAAGCAGCTTAAGGCGATCCGACAATCGTTGGCCCACCTGGAGATCAATGGCCCGAACACGAT
>CAMYNC010000066.1 GCA_947259685.1 uncultured Desulfuromonadales bacterium
CAATATAGAAATCCCGACAAAGCCAATCCTTCCGTGAGGGGGGGACGGAAAGCAAGGGGTTATGTACCGGGAGACAGGTCGGTTTTCAGGCGAAAAGTGGCAGGGTGGGACGGTTCACAGCGCTGCAGGCGCGATCCCCGAAAAAGCAATTCCCGATCAGCTTTTGTGTGTCGGACTTGGTGGCCTTTGGGAAGGGCCTTGGTGGGTGGCGCAGGAGAATCGAATAGATTCTCTCAATGCAAGTGTAGCTTACGCAGGCGCCAGATTGTCGTTGGCCTTTTTGGTGCGTGAACGACGCCAGCTTTTGGAGGTCCAATCTTCTACTTAAGTGCGCTGAATGCAGGAAGCAGGAGCAGATAGTTATGGAAAACATCACAGCGGGCCAGCAATCGACTATCGATGTGCTGGGGAACAACGGACTACAGAGCTTTCAATGGAGTGAACACCGAGGTGTCGCAGCCTTTGCGCGTGGTGATTTAGGTGATATGGGCTCGGCGCCAATGCCAGCGGTGTTGCAGTTTCTCAGAGACTTTGGTGAACCTTTTGGGCCACCTGGGTTCGCCAGCGGATTGCGGCATATACGAACACGCACAGATAGCATTGGCTGGTTGCATTTTGAGTTTCAGCAAACATACTCGCCAAGGTCTTCCATCACGCTAGATCACGTCCCTGATCAAGATCGAAGCTTCGATGTCCATGGCGGGTTTGTGGTTGCCCACGTCAATGCTGCTGGCCGCTTGATCGAAATTCAGTCTAGCTGCTGGCGCGATGTTGTGATCGCAACAGACCAGACACCGATTGATGAAGCAGAGCTCAGACGACGCGTGCTTGCTGATTTCATCGGCTCTCCTGGTGCCGGCCGGTTATTTCTTGACAACCAACCACCGGATCTAAACAGAGTGCTTATTCGAGGTCAACCTCAGTTGGTTGTTTATCCTATATCGGATACTTTCCGGCTCGCGTGGCAAGTGCGGGGTTTGATTTCGAAACAGCCCGGGCTGAGCGGTCAGCTTGCTGAATATCTACCAGGTGAACTCTTCTTTGATGCACATCTTGGGTCCCGCATCGCTGAGGGCGTCTTTGTGTCTGACGTAGACAACCCGGACGTTGGGTCTGGCCTAAGCAATCTGCCATTCGGTGGGCCTTATACTTCTCGCAACCTAGACATCATCCGTGTTGATGCCTCGAATACCTATCGGTTGCGTGATACCACTCACAGTCGAGACATTATCACTTACGATTTCGCTGGTGCGTTCCCAGACTATTTAGCTTTACCCGAGCAAATTACTGACGGTAGTTTGACGATCTCAACGGATAGTGATGGTGATAAAAACTGGAGTCAAACTGCAGCGGATGACTCTGCAGCTGCTCTTACCGGGGCCCAACAAACAGAGGTTGATGCGCATTACCACGTCGGACGTATTTATGAGTGGTACGACGCAGTCGCCGGTGGCGGTGGTCGAGCGGGTTTCGATGATGGCAACTATGGCTCCGCTGTTCCTAGTAATATGCCGGTGCATGTACTTGCTCATGTGGCTGTTAACAACGCCCAGTTCTATAATTTCTCCAATGATTCTGGCGAAGAGATCTCATGGTTACTCGTTAGTGATTCAATAAGTGATGCAGGCCATAGGGCATGGGGCGCATCGCCCTACGTGATGTGTCATGAATATCAACATGGGATTACCGCACACAGTGTCTCGGGTGGAAATCCCGGTTTCTCTGCTGGTTTCGATGATTGGCCCCGAGCGATAACCGAAGGCCTCTCAGACGTCTTTGGCGGGGTGTACGCTGACGGCTGGCATGCCGGTAGGGAGATTTCTCCTGCCGGTACGATTTTGAGAAACCTGGCCTTCCCTCGCGATACTGAAGCGTCCTCAGACCCAGGAAAAGATCACTTCACCGATTTCGAGATGGAGGATGCGGTCGGCTTTTCTGCATACCAACACGGGCAAATTCTACCCCACTGTGCCTATCTTATGAGCCAGGGTGGCGTGCACCAGCGGGCTGGACGCTCTCCGGAATTGATTCCAACTCACGGTCTGGGGAAAGAGGAGGTAGCTGGTCTTTCGGTCGCGACGGCAGCACGAATCTGGTATCGAATGATGGAAACGCGCTTCGGCGCGATTGCCCCTTACACCAATGCCGAAGCCTTTGAAAGAATTCGCACGGAGTGTGTGGCTTCTGCCATCGATCTGTTTGGTGAAAATAGCCATGAACATCGCGAAACCATTCAAGCGTTTTACGCTGTTGGCCTGCACCCAGACGGTGAAACCTACGGTGCTGATGTGACCTTTCTGCCTTGGGGTTATCGCTGGCGGTTTTCACGCCCGTATATTGGGTTATCGAGTCCTAATTGGTCCTCGTTAGACTTGTTCATTAATAACGGCGGAACATCCGACTGGAACGCCATCGCCAATGCAGAAGGCTCCGATGTTGTTTTCCAAAACAACGTTTACTGTCGAGTGAGAAATGTGGGTGACCAGACGGCTAACAACGTGCAAGTGACTTTTGAGTATGCAGCACACGGTACAGCCCCGGTGGTGTGGCAAACAATGGTTGACGCCGATGGTGTCGCCCAACAATTAAACCTAGACTCCTTGGTGGCAGGCGCCTCAAACTTCGCTATGGATTCACAAGACAGCCCACCAGCAGAAGCCGGGGCAACCTGGCATATTCCGCCAATTCCCCTGGATGAAGAAGTTACCCACTTTTGCATCCGGGCAACTGTAACCTCCGGCAACGATGTGCATCCGTTTAACAACACCGTGCAATCAAACGTTGCGTACACAGTCATGTCTGCAATGATGTCTCGATCGATACCGTTCAACGTTGGCAATCCATCGGATGAGCCGCTACCGGCAGTGTTGGTTTTGGAACACACTCTGCCCCCTGGTTGGGGTGTTAAAATTCGTGAAGATCTCGACGGCGTTGTGCTTACCCCGGGCGAAGAACGCCGAGTCCATCTGGACCTTGATCGGCCCGCGGGCCCAGATTTTGAAGCGCCTTTTGATGGCGAAATTCGGGGTGAGATGTGCGGTGAGATCACCGGGGCATTCACGGGGTTGTTTACCAACGTACAGGCCGACGTACCTACCGTTGTTGGATTGGTCTCGCTAAGACTCCAAACAGGAATACTCACGGGTCGCTTTGTGGGTACCATCGATATCGCCTGTGCTGAGATCGAAGGTACCGTGACCGGTACTTATCAATGTGCAGGAAGTTCTCGAAAAGTTTGCGTCAAAATCCGAGCGTGTTTACGGCCGCATCGGCGTATAGACATACGGCAAATGCAAGGAGAACAGGCGTTAGGTGGCGTTACTTTCCAAGTTCAATTGCCACTCCCGGAAAAGTGCGATTGGCCGACTGCGCCGACGGATACCGAGTATCGCCCCGGACTCTGTGCGTTACCGCAACCGCCAGATAGTTGTAGTGAGCCTGTGGACTGTGTTGATGTCTGTGTAGACGACGCCATCGAAGGTAAAATAGTAGAAATTAGGTATAACTGTTTCGGTGACTTTGAAGGTCTAGTGGTCGATTTGTGTGGAGATAAGATTTTCTGCAAATCCGTTGAACCGGCTGTTGAACGGGTGGCGCTGAAAGCGTTTCGCCGGAGGTGGACTGTGAAAGTAGGTTGCAAACTAGGGTCCATCCGCAGCATTTCTATTTTACGATAAGAAGCGTTTGGCTCCTGGGAATGGCCACGTCATTAGACTCTCCGGCTTTATGCTCATGGGCTTTCTGGCGATGACCATCGTCCAGCTCATTGAAACCGTTTACTTAGGCATGGTGGGCAGGGATGATCTGGCCGCTATCGCTTTTACCTTTCCGGTTATCCGCAAAGACATTCTCGCTAACGACATTGATACCCGCCGAACCTAGAGATGAAATACGGCCCGCCGGGGATGCCAAGACCGGCTTACTTGTTATTCCAGTTCGTTTGACGCTGTGATTTGTGATTTAAGAAAGAATGTCAGCAGTCCTACAGAGCTCGACTTACAGTAACACTCGATCTTGCCAACTTTCCGACCCATAAAACGATGTGGAGCAACTTCCAAGACAAATTAGGCAGCTCGGAGTTTTCGGGCAGAAGTCGGCCTGTTCTTTGTCCGATAAGTCGATACTTGTTGGAATCAAACCGGTCAAAACTTGCTATTTTTGCGAATGGGCCAGGATGCTCCGAAATTCTTACCCAAATAGTTAAAACCTGATTTTTTATCATCTGAATCTGTGCAATTTGTCCTTAGGTAAAGCAGAAACATGCTTCAGTGACCCACCTCCTGCTCTCGACACAGTCATATCCTTTCAGGAAAATAGCGATCAGGGCCAGCCTGAAAGCTCCTGGCTTTACTCTGCTACTCTCGCGGCAGAGATATGGTTACATTCACCCCCTGATTTACTCCAGATTTAAGCTGGAATTGTCCACCATAGAATTCCACGAGCAGTCTGGCCCTGCATAAAGCCATTTGCTGTTCACAGGTCTTCTTAACAACCGTATTCCGGTAGGTTTTGAGTGCCTGGGCTTGCTCTGTGGTCAACCCTGAATCGGTGCAGACAAATGAAAACAGATAGTTTTTTTCATGACTGTCCCCCTGAACGATCAATGCACATTTTCGGGGGAACAATTGGGGGTTCATGACAACTGCATCAATCACATTCTCAAGTTGTTCCCGCGGCATTCGCACCCTGGACTTGCCATCGGCAATCCTGAAGGTAAATCGTCGTTCCGGATATTTCAGTTGTAGAGGGAGCAGCGTGCTGGAAAGAATATCGTCAACACTGCCAACCAATGCGACTGTTGCTGATTCAAGACTTAAGGTCATGGCTCACTTCTCTTTTCCCGCAGGGAGTGACACGCCAACAACAAAAAACATTATTGCCCCGGTGATTTAATAAATAAGGTCTTAGGGGCGGCCACCTGTGGCCACCCTGGGCAGGCACGGTTCCCTCACCCTCCCCCGTCAAGGGGGAGGGAAGGTACTTTCGTATTTCCTCAGTGGCTCTGTAGCGAGATTAAAGTTTCTCAAATACCGCCGCGACTGCCTCGCCACCGCCGATACACAAGGTTGCCAGCCCGTAACGCCCGCGGGTTTCTTCCAGCCCGTTCAGCAGGGTGGCGACCAGGCGACCGCCACTGGCGCCGATGGGATGGCCGATCGAAATGGCACCGCCGTTGATATTGACCTTGTCGCGGGCAATTTTCAGCCGGTTTATGTTCATCAAAGCGACGGCGGAAAAGGCGGAATTGATTTCGAACAGATCTATCTGTTCGAGCGACAGGCCGGCTTTGGCGCAGGCCCGCTCGACAGCACCAACCGGAGCAATCGGAAACTGATTTGGATGCAGACTGTTGGTGGCATAAGCGACCAGTCTGGCTTTCGGCTTCAGCGCGTATTTCTCGCAAGCGTCGCTGCTGGCAAGCAGCGCAAAGGCGGCGCCATCGTTGATTGTCGACGCGTTACCTGCAGTCAGGGTGCCATCCTTTTTGAATGCTGGGCGCAAATCGGTGAATTTGTCGAAATTGACCCGCAGAGGCTCTTCATCGCTGCCGATTGTGATCTCCCCTTTGCGGGTCGATTTCACCACCGGGACGATCTCTTTGGCGTGAAAACCGTTCTTGGCCGCAGCCTGGGCACGCTGGTAGGAACTGATGGCGTATTCGTCCTGTGCGTCCCGGCTGATGCCATGTTCGGCAATGGCCGCTTCAGTGATATCACCCATATGACGGCCAGTGTCCGGATCGAGCAAGGCGTCGTGGAGCAGCAGGTCAACCGCCTGGCCATTGCCCATGCGCATGCCGAAGCGGGCATTCAGCAGGGCGTAGGGATACAGTGACATGTTCTCCATGCCGCCGGCGATGGCCAGATGCTCATCACCCAGGCGAATCGCATCTGCGGCCAGCATCATCGCCTTGAGGCCGCTGCCGCAGGCCTTGTTGATGGTCATGGCCGCGACCGAATCGGGAATACCGGCCGCGCGCATCGCCTGGCGAGCCGGTGCCTGGCCACACCCGGTCGAAACTACCTGTCCGGCGATGAACTGATCGAGGTGGGCCGGGTCAAGTTGGCTGCGCTCGAGCAGTGCTCTGGTGGCGGTTGCCGCCAGCTCTGTGGCTGGGACATCAGCCAGGCTGCTGCCAAAGCTGCCGAAGGGGGTGCGTAATGCATCAATAACGTAAACTTGGTTCATGTGGTTTTCTCCACGTAGAAAGATTGCTGTCGTTAAGCCGATATTTTTTCTGTCAGAATCGGTATCAGCTGCTTCAGATCAGCCACTACCAGCACGTCGGCGACTTCGCCGATCGGCGCCTGCTTGTCGATGTTGATGGCACTTGGATTGCTCTGCCTGCTCGACACATTGCTGGGGTGGGAGATATGAAAACATAGGGAACCGCCCACGGCATTTGGACTGTATGCCCAGT
This sequence comes from uncultured Desulfuromonadales bacterium, assembly GCA_947259685.1. Next base: position 6,422 of record CAMYNC010000066.1, read on the forward strand.
TGTGTGAGAGCCGAGGGAGGTTACCCTCCCTCGGCTACTTAGATGCACAAAGCTTTTTACACTTGCATCCCGCCACCGATCGCGAGCACTCGCGTGGTGAAGTAATCGTTTTCGATGATGTAGCGCACGCTGTGGGCGATCTCCGTCGGTTGGGCGAGACGCCGCAGGGGGATTTCCGCGATCAATTTGTCGAGCACCGTTTCCGGAATCTTCTGCACCATCTCGGTGTTGACGAAGCCGGGGGCGACGGCGCCGCAACGGACTCCGTAGCGGGCCAGCTCTTTGCCCCAGGTGGCGGTCAGCGCGGCGACCCCGGCCTTGGCGGCCGAGTAGTTGCTCTGGCCGATATTGCCGTCTCTGCTGATGCTGCTGATGTTGACGATCACACCCTTCCGGTCGTTTTCGATCATTTTGGCCGCCGCTTCCCGGCCGCAGAGAAAGACCCCGGTCAGGTTGACGTCGATGACCTGTTGCCAGGCTTGTAAGCTCATCTTGGTGGTTTCGCCGTTGCGGTGTTTGACCAGCAGCGCATCGCGGGTGATGCCGGCGTTGTTGACCAACCCGTCAATCTGGCCGAAATCCTGTTGAATCTTGTCGAACAGCTCGACCACATGGGTTTCGTTGGCGACGTTGGCGACATAGCTGCGAACCTCTACGCCATACTCACGCAGTGTGTTGGCCACATCGTCCAAGCCCTGTTGGTTCAGGTCCACCAAGGCCAGTTTGCCACCGGCGCTGGCAAGATCTTTAGCCATCTCGAAACCGAGTGCGCCTGCCGCGCCGGTGATGACAAACACGTTGTTTTTGATTTCCATACTTACTCCATCCTAGGGGAAATAAACCCGCAGTATCGTCTGCGGGCAGTGATCGGTGGATCAACCCTTAAAGTCGCTGGTTAATCCACTCGGCAATCCTGGGAGCCAGGGTTGCCTGGGTTTTACCGGACACAAACATGCCGACATGTCCGACCGGATAAGATAGCTCCTGCTTGTCCTTGGTGCCGACATACTCAAGCAGTTGCTTCGAGGAGACCGGCGGCACCAGGGTGTCGTAGTCTGCATAGATAACGAGTACCGGCATGCTGATCTGCTTCAGGTCGACCCGCTGACCGCCGATTTCGAACTCTCCCTTGACCAGTTTGTTCTGCTTAAACAGGTCTTTGGCGTTCTGTCGTAACACCTCTCCCGGCTGATCGGGACTGTCGAAAATCCAGCTTTCCATGCGCAGGAAGTCAGCCAGCTTGTCAGCATCGGCCATGATATCAACCATATTGATATACTTCTGGACCGTCAGGGTGAACGGCGCCAACATCTGGTAGGATTGGTTCATCATGTCGCCCGGAACGATCCCGTAGGCATCAATCATCAGGTCGACATCCATCTCCTTGGCCCAGACAAACAACAGGCTGTCATTGGTATCGAAATCGATCGGCGCCACCATGGTGATCAGGTTTTGGACCTTCTCCGGGTGCAGCGCTGCGTAGATAGCTGAGAAGGTGCCCCCCTGGCAGACGCCGAGCAGGTTGATGGCGTCTAGCTGGTGCTGCTTGCTAATGTGATCGACGCAATCATCCATGAAGCCGTTGATCAAATCGTCCATGGTCAGGTGCCGATCCATGCGGTCGGCATAGCCCCAGTCGATCAGGTAAACATCCTGCCCCTGGTCGAGGAGGTTGCGGATCATCGAGCGGTTCGGCTGCAGGTCGAGCATGGTGTAGCGATTGACCATGGCGTAGACAATCAGGGTCGGTACCGGACATACTTTTTTGGCGCGGGCCTGGTAGCGATAGAGTTTGCGCTTGCCGTCCTCGTAAACCAGCTCCTTTGGTGTCTCCGCCAGTTTGATCTCATCGGCTGAGGCCAGGTTTTCAACCCCTTTTTTCAGGTTGTCGGCGAAGGCCTTGAATTCTTCCATGGATTCCTGAAACTGCTGTGTATAATTCATTTTATTGTCCTCACTCATTCAGCCGAGGTGCCTGCAGGCTCTTTGGCTCTGCTGGTCGTTTTTGGGCTCCGGGGGCTGGTCGCTTTTTTGGTTGTCGCGGCGGTTGCTTTTCCGGCTGGCTTGCTCTGCTTGGCTGTCTTCTCGGCATTCTCCGCTAGAGCCTGAACTTTGGCCAGTGCTGCCTCCAGCTCCTGGAAGCGTTGTTCACTTGCTGCGACGACCTCCTGCGCTGTTTTGGTTTCAGTCACCAGTTTTTCCTGCTGCTTCCGTGATTGACGCAGATCGCGCTTGAGTTGAAGAATCTCCTTTGCTGCCAAATCAACATCGCGTTTCAGGGCGATCGGGGTCTGGTCCAGAACTTTCTCAACCAGTTTGTTCATCTGCATTTTCAGCCGCATTCCGGCTGCGGTAGATTCACCTTGAGTTTTCGCAAACTCTTCACTGCCGAACACCTCGAGGAACACCGCTTCATTTTCCTTGGTCCAGAGGCTGCAGAAGTCACTGAACTTGATCGGCGGTTCGTTGTTCAGGGAACGCTCGACCAGTTTGGCCTGGAAGCGGTTGCCCGATTTCCGTGCTGTCTCTTCAATCAGCTTGCCCATGGTAGCGAACGACTTAACATAGTCGAAGGAGAGACTGATGGCCTTGGAGAAGTCCTGCGCTGATTCGCGGTTGATACCGACTTGTGGGGCGAGCAGGTATTTATCCGTTTGCTCTTTCCAGTTGCTGAAGGTTTCAAGCAGTTTGTCGAAGCTTTGACTTGTGCCAGCGTTGGCAAGCTGGTTGAAGATACCCTGAAAGTTTGTGAACAGCTGACTGTAAAGGTCGCCCCCCGGGAAGTTGGCGCCCTGCTGCATGCCGAACATGCCGAACATTTTCTGCAGTTCATCCATCAGGGTGTTGCTGCTGAAGGTTGAAATAAATGGATGTTCCTGCTTCATGAAATTGTTCAGAAAGCTGCTCGGGTCGGCCCAGTTCTGCCCGCCGATAAACGGATTTTGCAGACCGCCGGGGAATTTCATGTTGCTGAGCCAGCTTTTGTAGAACTCTTGCAGGATGCTGAAATTGAATTGCTTTAGCAACTCTGCCGGAAGCTTGTCGCCCCAGGTCTGCTGGATGCTTTGCTGCAGGTTGGTGCCGAAGCTAGTGAATTGTTCAAACAGCTCCTGCTGAACTTTCAACAGATCTTCAAAATTGGTTGGAACCTGCTGTTTGGTTGCTCCCGGAAAGCCCTTGGTCAGGTCTTCGCCCCAACTGGCGTACTGCTTGGTCAGATTCTGTTGTTGCTCTTGCCAGGTATTCAGCCACTCTGCCTGCTGTTTAAAAAAAACTTGCATAGATTGTCCCCTTAATCGCGTTTCAGTGCTCTGTTGCGGGTTATTATCGATAATGGCGAGTCGCCGCATGCCCTACAAAGTTCGATTTCAGGCACTTCTTCAAGGGTGGCTCGCCATGAATTAAACAAAAATTAAATAGCTTATAGGCGATAAAGCGTTTTTAGGCAAGCGAAAAAGAGAAAGTAATTTTCCGGATGAATGTAAGGATTTTCCAGGGAGAGGGAGCCAAGCGGGGCGGTCGTTAAAGAAGGTGGGGGCTTTTGGAGGAGAATGTGCGGAGGCTTGTCTGTTTGTGGTTCGTCGGGCCGCCCAGTCGAGGTCGCTTTATTTAAATGTACACACCAGCAGGCAGCGCATAAACAAAAACATAACATTTACTCTTGACTAAATATTTAAAGTTTGTTTAAGTGGCCTTGCCTGATTTAGCGGGTAGCGGCCAATAAATTTTAAAACAATGCACCAAAAAGGAGAAAAATCATGGAAAACAAGAAGATTAACCAGGAGATTTTGGACTTCAACAAAAACGCGGTCAGAATGAGCTTCGATGCGCTTAGCGCTTGCTCCGACCAAACCGCCAAGGCGGCCGACCAGCTGTTGGGGACCATACCTAATGTTCCCGACGAGGCGAAAAAAGCCGTTGGCATTTTCATCAAGGAAAATCAAAAGGCCCAGACCAACCTGAGGAACTGTGTGGAAGCTGGCCTGGAGATCGATTGGACCTCCAAGGAAGCCCCGGCGAAGGGCCTCGAGGCGGTGGAAAGCTTTTACAACAGCGCCTGCAGCCAGGCCGGTGAAATTCAGAAAGAGACTAAAGAATTGCTCAAAAAGACCTCGGATCAGCTTCCCAAAGAAGTCCAGCCGGTGGTTGAATTCTGGAACCAAGCCCTCAACAGCAATTTCCAGATCTTTCAGGGTTTCGTGACCCAGAACTTCGATTTTGCCAAAAAAGTTCTGTCGGACGTATCCGCTGAAGCCCCGAAGACTGCTGCTAAAAAATAACCTATGGTAAAAAGGCCGTCCTTAGGGGCGGACTCGACCCAAATAAAAACCCCGCTTTGCAAAAAAGCGGGGTTTTTATTTGGGTGCGGAGTTTCAAAAAAGGGGGCGTTTCAGAAAGTTTTACAACATGTAAAGCCCGCCATTCAGGTTGAGGCATTGACCCGTCATATACTCACTTTCACAGACAAACAGAACCCCTTTGGCAGTGGAAGCGCCGATCCCTCTAGAACCACCAGTCACGACTGCAATCTTTCCTTCTAGTTTCGCCATTAAAATTTCACTCCATATGCAAGGTAGCTGTGCTGAGAGTTCGATCTGAACGTCCTTTGCCGATTATTGCATTGTTTTCATTTCGAAATAAATCCTGGTACCGTCCACGTCAAAAGCCTTCGATGACAGGTGATGAGATTTTTCAGAGCGGTACTGTCATCTCAGGACGCTTACATATCCATGCCGCCATTCACGCCCCAGACCTGTCCCGTAATGTAGGAGGACGCATCGGCCGCGAGGAAGTGCACGACCCGGGAACCTCCTCGGTATTCGTTCCAATGGACACCTCCTTGAGCCGTGTAGGCTATCAGATTGGTGTCCACTTTTTCCAGCCTACCTCACACCCGCCCCTTGAGTTTGTCACCGACTCGCGTCGCCACATTGTCGTCGCACGTTAGATCGAGAACGCCCATAATCTCCTCCTCTTTCGGTAAATAGTTAGCTATATGCCGTAAGCTCGAAGCGTAATTTTTCTTTTGCTTTCATTATTCTACCCCTTGAAAGTTTCAAACCGCTTCTTTGATAACAAAAAGAAGATCTCCTTTATTGACGGCCTGTCCAGGCGAGGGAATGACCCGAACCACTTCATACTCCCTTTCATGATCGTAGAAACTACCCCCTGGGCTGCAGCTTTTAAGCGAGACGGGGGAGAAGAGTTTCATTGCCTCCAGTAGGCCGATGGTATCTGCGGTACTTACCTTCGCGCCGACCGGTGCGAAGGGTGGCTCGCTGGGGGATGAAGCATCGTAGAAGACCCCGGTGGATGGTGAAATGACCTTGAGTTCGGTGCTGCCTTCGATTTCCACGACAGACCGGTCGAGGGCTACCTGGGCGGAGCCGGAAGCCGCATCGCCCTCTGCAATCATCTCCTGAACGTCGATACGCTCCAGTAATCCGTTGAGGTATTGGGTGTTATAGTTCCCCTCGTGGAAGGTCGCGTCATTCAGGACCCGCTTAAGCAGTGGGATGTTGGTATGCACGCCATTGATGACAGTGCTCTCCAGAGCGGCATACAGTTTGGCAATTGTATCTTCACGGTTTTCACCGGTGACGATAAGCTGCGCGATCAGCGAGTCGTAGTAGGGGGTAATCGGTTTGCCGGCCTCAACCATCTTGATGACGGTAATATGATCGCCGCTGGGGATGCTGAAGGCCGTGACATCGCCGGGGGTCGGAATGAATTTGATTTCCGAGCCTTCAACAGCGGTGCGCTCCGCGGTGATGCGCGCTTCAATGGCGTAGCCTTGGGGATTGCTGACGAGATCCGCGATCGATTCGCCCCCAGCGATCTTGAACTGGTTGGCGACGATATCCACCCCGGAGACCTTTTCGGTGACAGGATGCTCGACCTGGAGCCGGGTGTTCATTTCCATGAAATAGATGGCGGTATTATCCAGGTCGAAGATAAATTCGACAGTTCCTGCGCCGATATAATCACACCCGTTGGAGATATGTCCGGCAAAATTGTACACATCCTGTTCGAGGTTTTCCGGCAACATGGTAGAGCCCGACTCTTCGAAGATCTTCTGGTTATTGCGTTGTACCGAGCAGTCGCGCAGGCCGAGAATTTTGCAGTTGCCATGGGTGTCACGCAGCACCTGGACTTCGATATGGCGCAGATTGGTGACGTATTTTTCCAGGTAGATATCTCCTGAACCGAAGGCGGCCCTGGCCTCGGACGACAGAGTAAAAAAGATTTCACGGAACGCCTCGGGCTTTTCCACCACCTGGATTCCTTTGCCACCGCCGCCGTGGACAGCTTTGAGCAGAACCGGGTAGCCAATGGTCTCGGCGACCTCCATACCGGTTTCCACGGTGTCGATGATGCCGTGACTTCCCGGGACGACTGGAACACCCGCCTTGGTGGCGGTGTCGATAGCGTTGGTCTTGTTGCCCATCAGCTCCATGCTCGAGGACCAGGGGCCGACAAAGTTAATCCCGCGATTGCGGCAGAGGCGGGCGAAGTCGGCATTTTCCGACAGGAAGCCGATGCCGGGATGGAGCGAGTCGACCTTCTCCTGTTCGGCAATCCGCAGTACCGATTTGGCGTTGAGGTAGGATTCGTCGGGAGTATTGCCGCCGATGCAGACCAGGGTATCCTGCTCGGTAAGCTGGCCGGCCACCGCCGAGTCCATATCGGGGTCGGACTGCACCAGCACGACCTCAATATCTTCTTGCTGGGCGATCTGGATCAGCTTGGCGGCGGTGCAGCCCCGGGCATGAATCAGCGTGCGCTTGACCGGTTTCAGCAGGGCGCGTTCATCCACCAGGGTCTCGGCCTCGATGGCCGCAGCCTCGGCATCGGGCTGATAGAGTCCTTTGAAGACGCGGCGGCAGACATCCATCACCGTTTCCGCAGGTGCCGGGAGGGTCGAATCGATGGCGCGCAGCTGCCCGTCGAGGTCGTGATTGAAGGGGTGCTTGACCAGTCCCTGCATGGCGGCGAAGGGCATGTTGCAGCCGGAGAAGTAGTAGGTCTGGACCAGCGGGTGGGTAACAAACGAAGCCTGGGCGCCCCCGGTGCAATCGCCGAAACCAAAACAGATGATCGGCAGCTCGTTGTCACGCACAAAGCGGGTGATCCGGTCGTTGACAATCGCCATGGAGAACAGCGATCCCGCGCCCTCTTTGGTTTGCATGCCGCCCGAAGAAACAAAGGCAACCACAGGAAGCTTGCGGCGGGCGCATTGCAGCAGCAGGTTGCAGAACTTCTCTGCTGAGGCCATATCGAATGCGCCGGCCTGGAAATCGAGATTGGAGACCAGCACGCCGACCCGGGTGGCGGGATGATTCCCCTCTTTCTTAAGTTTTGCCAGGCCGGTGATGACGCCACAGGGCTTCACCCCGTTATCCAGCGCCTTCTCGATGGAGAGACGGAAGCCGGGAAAGTTCGCCGGGTCAGCGGTCATCAGATCGCCGTCGAGCTCCTTGAAATCGGTGAAAAACTCAGCGATGATCGGTTCCAGCCGGCATGTCTTAGAGCGCTTGTCCTGCATCAGAACATCCTGGATCAACAGGTCGTTATAGGCGGTCGCCAGCCGGTTCCAGAAATCCTTCATGCCGATATCGCGCAGTTTGATACGGCCGTCGTATTTGCGCCCTTCGAGTTCGGCCTCGACGTACTCCGGGAGGAGCTTTTCGAACAAAAAGTTGACGATGGCGAAAAGCGGTTCTGAAATGCGGGGATACTGGATCTTTTTCCATTCCTGCACGGGACGGATGAACTCTTTCCGCTGCGGGTGCTGAAGATAGACGTTGATCCAGCCGTAGAATTTGTCTTCGAGGATAGCCGGGTCGACCGCGTCCTCGCCAATCATGGTCTTAAGCTTGGTTACGGCCGCCGAGATCGATGATTCCAGCAGGGTCTGAAAGGACTTTTGGGAGAAGGTGTTGGTGTCCTTGGCCTCGGCGGCGATGGGGCGCAGATCGTTGACGATCTGATCGTAGACCAGATCGAAGACAATGAAATTCTTGCACACCCTTTCCATATCCGGATGGAATTCGGGCAGGGTGATGACGTCGAGAACAGTCATCTCGGCGGGATCGGTGGTCTCGGTGTTCACCGGCGCGGAGTCGAGATACTTGATCAGCGCGATAAAGTTGTTCTGGGCCCCCGCCTTCCAGAGGTTGTAAAGGTGGAAACCGTAGGCGAGGTAGGTGCTCCGCTTGGCTTTCTCAAGGTTCTCGGCAGGATCGCCGAGGATCCGCCTGGAGAGGCCGCTGCGCTGATCGCTCGAACGATCCTTGCGGTCGAGAAAGTCCTTGTAGCTTTTGGAGAGATGATCGTCGTAGCGGATCAGCAGTGGGTTTTCCTGCCAGCTGGTAAACTGGGTGGCCAGTTCTTCCTGGACCCGCTTGGATAAGTCTCCCTTGGGGCGGGCCAGGTTGGTCGAGCGGCTGAAGTTGGCCGAAGAGGTGGACTTGATGCGCCCCCGCAGACTGAGATAGCGCAAATAGCGGTAGGTGATGCCGAAAACGCTGAAGTATTCCGTTGGATTGTGGGTCAATGAAAGGGCCGAGAGGTTATTTAGGGTCTTCAGTTTTGCCGATGGGGTGAGGTAGCGGTTCAGGCTGGCCTGGTAGTGCTCGATAATCCCATCGGTCTCTTGGACAAAGCTGACGGCGCGTTGCTCGACGGCGTTCACGGCCGAAACGATCGCCTTACGCAGATTCTCCAGCTGAGGACCTTTTTCGCCGGGCACGTAGTCGATAATGCCGTCGACGAAACCCTGCTGATAGAGTTCATAGGCACTGACACCGACGTATTTGGCGCACTCCTGCCAGCTCAGGTCGAAACTGCGGGCGATGGCGGCGAGTCCCTTGGGTTGAATGGTGTTAAAAACGCCGTCGCGGACGGAGAGGATGATGTTGGTGGAAGCCAGCGGGATGGCTCCGCCAGAGTAGCCGTTGCCGAGAATAATCCCCACCGATGGAACGTTGAGATTGGCCATCTCGGCGATAAAGTGAGAAATCGAATGGGCCTGGTTGTCGGCATTAGCCAACTCTCCGGCATCGGCGCCCGGGGTGTCGATAAAGGTGATGACCGGCACTGCATAGCGTTCGTATTTGCGGACGACTTCGATCGCCTTGCGGTGGTGCTCGGGGCCCCAGACACCGTTGTTGGTGTTGCGGTCCTGGCCCAGCAGGCAGAGCCGGCGCTGGCGGCCGTTAAAATCAAACTCTGCCTCGACGCAGTGCAGCGGCCCCAAAGAGATTTCATCTATAATCTTAAGTTTTAGCTGCTTGAGAATGGCCTTGAAACCGGTGCGGTTTTTTTGTTCGGACGGTTCAACGGTTTCACGGATATAGGTGTCGACATCCAGGCACTTGAGGCGCTTGGTGGTCTCCTCGATGGTCTGATGCTCGACAAGCCCCTCCAGGGCGACTTCCACCTCTTTCCTCTGGCGGTCCCGGTTGGACCTGCTGACTCCTTTGGTTAAAGAGAAGTCAGAGGCGAGGTGTTCGGCGAGTTCAAAAAAGCGATCAATTGTCGGTGCTTTTGGCATAATGCATATACCTCCTGAAGCTAGGGGCGGGGTAACAACCAAAGTCCCGGTTTCACCTGCTGAAGGGCAACTGACAAACCCTCGTAAAAGAAGAAGGCCAGGGATCCGGGAGGCCCCACGGCAGTTACAGCGAAGAAACACTCACGGCACCGGTGCCAGAAAATAACTGACTTTGTCATCTCCGCTTAAGCGAAGAATTCATCCTCCGAACGCCTTCTGGATGTCGTCAAGCGACGAGTGCGCAGTCGTCGGGGATGGGCTCATGGCAAGGTCGGCCGCTACCTCTGGCGCAACCATCGCCGGGTCCAGCGACATCACGACGTAGCCGCCGACGGCACCAGCGCCGAAGCCCGGAGCGAAAATCTGGGTCCGTTTAGAGATGGCCCCCTCGTAGACGGCGTCCGCCATGGCGATTGGGATACTCGCCGCAGAGGCGTTGCCGACTTCGGCGATGTTAAAGTAAATGTCATTGGCATCGATGCCCTGGGGCACGGCGATATCGATGATCATATTCTTGTTGGCTTGATGGGGCACGATCATGTCGACCTCGAGCCCGAGTTCGGAAACCTCGCCCATCATCTGGTTCAGGTAGCGCTTGACCAAGGCTTTGACCTCGGGGCCATAGACCGTGATGTCGTTGTCGAAATCATGGTTGGGCCAGATGATGGAATTCACCTGACTGAAGGGACCGCTCGCATAGGTCTGGACCACATGAATGTCACGTTTGCCTTCGGACGGCGCGATCACGACCGCAGCCGCCCCGTCACCAAAGATCATGCGCGACGGTCGTGCATTGCCGATTTTGTCCGAGAACTTCTCGGCCAAGACCAGCAAAACCGGACGTTCAATCTCTTGCAGCAGGCGGACCGCCTCGGCGACGCCATACGGGAACCCGGCGCAGGCAGCCACGATGTCGGCCGAGCAATGGGTCTGCATGATGCCCAGTTGGCCCGAGAGCCAGGTTGCGGTCGAAGGAATCAGTCTTTCCGAGGTGCAGGTGCAGAACAACACCGCACCGATCTCGGCGGGCCCTCGACCAGCATGCTTCATCGCTGCCCGCGCGGCCTCGAGGGCGATGTTCTCCAGGGGCTCGGCCGTGTAGCGGCGCCGTTCGATGCCCGTTTTTTCGGCGATTTCCTCCGCGCTCATCGGGGACCAGGAAGGCGGGGAGTTGCGCACCACATCCTCGTTGTTGCAGATGACCTCGCCCTTGCGGATGGCGAGCGCCTCGATTTTCGGCTGGATCGGAGCATCGTCGCCAATCACGATCGGCGGCAGCGGCCGCACAGGTTCGACGGCAGGGGTTGGCGTCGGCACTTGTGCGGCGCTGGTCGTTCCGCTCTTCACGCGATTGATGAAGTCGAGCACCTCGCGATTTTTCGGATGGAACAGCACGACGACATCGTCATCCTTCATTTCGGCAAGGGGCTTCAGCCTGGCTCGGCTCCGATCCCAGGGGTGCTGGTTGTGCAGTACCATGGCCCACCGCCGCAGCGCCTCGAGCTCGGGCTGCTCCTCTGCGGCATCGAGGATGTCGTCGACGCAGTAGCGCCGGTGGTCGGGATTGTAGCCCCCGAGGGTGGTTGTCATCGCATCAGGGGTGGCAAGCGCCTCGGCAATCGTGGCCTTAATCGGGGGGAGTTCCTTGGCCTGATAGAGCTTGTTCGAGAAGACGTCGAAGAGCATGCGGAACAGTTCATCCTCAGCCGTTGCGTTCAGCTTCGCCGGCAGTTTTCCGTAGGCGTCGAGAACGCTTGCGGACTTTGCTTCGCGATCCCCCCATGGCCGCAGGAGAGGCACGAACACGTCCTTACGGGTACGCGGCACATCGCGCCAGCGCGTCGGCCGCTTGTCGTACATCGCCAGCGCAAAACGGTTTGCCCAGAAAAGGTTCAAACCGATGTCGCGCAACAGGTCGTAGCGCGTCGAATAGTTTCCGGCGGCTGCCCGCTCGGCGATTTCGGTGCCCGTCGGAGCCTTCACTTCGAAGTCCCGACGAATGATGGCCTTCAACTGGTCGAGATCGGCGATGATCGAGAAGTCGAGCTCGACGAAGATGCTCGTGGGAAACACCAGCCTTCCGTGTTTGTTCAGTCTGAACGGTTTCATAAGTCCTCCTCGCTGCTGATAACTGATAGAAAATTGCTTTCTCGAGGATTGAGCCTGCGGCGCTTGCGACCGCCTTCCCGCTGGTTTTCGTCCGAAATGTAGTCCAATCGAAGTTATGGGTTTGAAGGAAGAGGGGAGCGATGATTCTAAGATACCCTGCAAAATAGCATGCTTCAAATGAGGCTCTTACGTCCCCTGCGTCTCAAAACTTTGAACTTTTGAGAAACGCCGTGTTCTTGCCGCTACTGCTTGTCGATGAAAAGTCGATTAAATATCTGATGAATAGAAGGTCGTCTGACTGGATTGACTCGGCAAAAGGCCGCGATGATGGGCATTCTTTCCATTATGAGTTCCTCCTGTGCGCTATCTCGATTAAAATAGAACTCCGTTTTATCTGATAGTTCAATTATAATAAATGCATCTTCAGGTTCAAGCATTTATTGAAAGAATTATTTCTTACCAAAACAGAATGAATAATTCTTCAATCACAACTTATGTTGTTATGATCCACCATAAGGTAAATGTGGTCCTTCTGCGTGTTGTTGAGAACCATTCGTAAGACAAAAATGGCCCAACCTGATTCCAAATGGTTGGGACATCTTGTATGTTGTGCAGCAATGGGGGTCTGCTTTGCCTTAGGACAAATAGCACATATCGCCATGTCAAAAATCAGGATTTTACTTTCGAAAATAATTTCGAGGCTCTGCTCATTCGCAAAAGTAGAGAGTTTAAATAATCCGGCCAAACCCGTAAAATTGTTTGTGGCATTGAAACCCGCCGGCGATAAATGCTTCGAGCGTTATGCTGACTTTTTAAGCCTTGAACTCAACTGCTTTAATCTCTGTGGGTTCAATTCCCCGTTCCTTTGGACGAAAGCTGGCTGAAAGCCAGCTAGTTGGGACGCGCAGTTAATAATCCGCTGCTTGCGACGGGGTGCTTTATTCCACTCCAGAAGAGGGTGTTGATGGATACCCCCCTTTTGAAAAATATCAACACGTAGTAAAAAGAGCATGAAATGTTCGTGGGTGTAATTTAGTGGAAGGAATTGATTGTGAAAAAGTTACTCTTTTGTGCTTGCCTGCTCTCTCTAACAGCTGTGACCGCTTGTGCTCCGTTAAACACTTTTCAGGCAGAGGAATATAAATACGAAAAACCACGCGTTGCCATTTTGGAATTTGACAATAAAGCGTCGTTAAATCGTCAATGGAAACTGAGCAACGGGATGCGAGATCTGCTTGTCGATGCGCTGGTTAAAACGAACAGGTACACTGTTTTGACCCGCAGAGACCTTGATGTCGTCCTCTCTGAACTTGATATCCAACAAGATTCGGCCTTCCGAAAAGAAGGAAAACTTCAGCAAGGAAAGCTCAAAAACCTCGAGTACTTGATTAAAGGGGCTGTGACTGATTTTTCACATATTGGCGGGGGGGCCCTGCGAGTCATTGGCAGCAAGTTTGGCGTCGGGGGCAGCGGGGATGTCGCGGTTGTTTCGGTAACGATTTATGTCATCAAGGTAGAAAGTCGCGAAATTGTTGCGAGTAAAAGTATGGAAGGTACAGCTAGTGCCGGCTCAGTCGATTTTAAAACAACTTATAATAATGTCGGGTTCGGGGGAAAAGCTTTCTTTCGGACGCCGCTGGGAAAAGCAACCCAAGAAGTTATGGAAGAATGCCTTGTGGAAATAGGCAAAGCAATTGCCACAGAAGCATGGCATCCTTCTGTGGTTAAGGTCGACGGAGGCCGAACAATCATCAGCGGAGGAACTGACCGACACATTACGCTAGGGTCCGAGTGGGCCGCATACACTGAAGGCGAGCCGCTGGTGGATCCGAAAACTGGGGATGTTTTAGGTCGGGAGCCAGGTATTCTTTCGGGACGCATTCGGGTGATCGAGGTAAAGGATAAATACTCTGTTGCGGAGATCCAAAACGGAAACTTTCGTAAAGGTCAGGTGCTCTGGCCGGCCGAACAGATTGTTAAAGAAAAACAACTAGAGGTAAATCGCTAGAAAGAGCAGCGGTTGGCAATGGGACCATTCAATTTATAAACGAAGCTGCAAAGGAGTCGTGATATGAAATCTTCAACAATTACGCCCCTGAGAGTTGGTCCCGAACTTCGTTAACCCGCTGTTCTCTGCCAGCCGGCTAAAGCAGCGCAGCCATCGCCGCAGCACTCTGCGGCCGCCAGAAATAAAAGCCCTGGACCTCTTCGCAGCTTTGCCAGCGCAGCAAGCAAGCATCATCTGCACTGGCAAAGTCTGGCGCTGCTGCTCGGCCGCAGTTCAAGCAACGGGCTGGGGGCGGGCTCTTGCAGCATAAGCACCTCAGCCGACCAGGCTCGAGGCTTGCGGTTCCAGTTGAACCTGCGCGGCGCGGGACTGGAATAGCCGGTTCAGGACAATATCGATCTGCTGCGGGGTCATCCAGCCATGGGTAAAGCAGATTGCCCCGATCACCCGGTGGGTGCGTCCGGCCCGGCGATCAGCCAGCTGTTCAGTGAGCGCCTGCTGCAGTTGCATAGAGCTGAGAAAACCTTTTTCTACGGCGATGCTGCCAAACCGCTGACAATAGGGATCGGTGCTGCTGCGATGCTCTGGTGCCATGCTGCCTCCTCTTCTTCCCCCCAAGTCCTTCGGGATAAACGGCGGCAGGTGTTGGCGCAATGGCGTCACCCGCCGTGAAAAGACGACCCCTGTTCGCCCAAAAACCGCTGAGGAAAATCACTGAAGATTCCATCCAGTCCCCAACCACGCAAGCGCTGCAGGGTCTCGGCATCGTTCACCGTGTAGGCCAGAAGTTTCCGACCAGACTGCTGGACTTCAGCAATCAACTCTCTGGTGATACTCGATTTTTCCAGATGTACAGACCAGGCGCCGAGCTCTTCAGCCAGCTGGCGAAGCGCTGGACTGTCCTGCTCTGCGACCGGCGCCAAACGGATCTGGGGTAGCAGTTGCGCAAACAGTGTTAACTCTTCCTCATACAAAGATGATGCCAATATATTGTCTGCTGGGATCAACCCGGCAGCTTTTCGCTGCTTTAACAGCCTGGCAACCGGTTCGGCGGTCCCCGCCCCCTTAAGTTCAACATTGACACAGGCCCGGCCGGACGCCAGATCGAGAACCTCGCTCAGCAGCGGGATTTTTTCGCCCTGCCCGGCGTCCAGCTGGCGTAACTGGGCCAGCGGCATTTCCCCGACCGCCCCCCGGCCGCTGGTGGTTCTCGCAAGGGTCTCGTCATGGATCACCACCAGCTCGCCATCAGCCGAGAGTTGTACGTCCAGTTCCAGCCAGTTGGCGCCGGCAGCAAGCGCCTGCGCAAAGGCCAACAGGGTGTTTTCAGGAAAATCGCCGCTGGCGCCGCGGTGGGCGATGATGATGAAATCGTTCATGTCTGTTCTCCTATGGTCGCGGGCGCCACTTTTGGCGCCCCTACCGGTCATTTGAAAAAACCCTTGGAGGGGCGAGACATGTCTCGCTCGTCTAACTTCACAAACACAAAAAAGCCACCCCGAAGGGTGGCTGGCAAACCTCCGGTGTCCCAGAGGCCAGTATAACAGCTGACAATTTTTCACAGGCAGGTCTGGAAACCGCCGTGACGGATGATCTCACCGTCAACCTGATAGACCACATCTTCGGCAATGTTGGTTGCCAGGTCGCCCATCCGCTCCAGGTAGCGGGAGATCGACAGGTAGTAAACCAGGCCATCCAGGTAAGTCGGGTCGTCGCGGATCGCCTCTTTGACCTTGGCGAAGTTCCCCTTGTGCATAGCATCGACCTCATCATCCAGCGTGATGGTCTGACGCGCCAGCTCGGTATCCTTTTCGACCAGCGCATCGAGGCTCATCTTCAGCATCTTTTCCACCAGCTTGGCCATTGTGGCGATATCGTAGGGACATTCAATTTTAATCACCCCGCTCAGATCAACCGCGCGTTCGGCGATGTTCACTGCAAAGTCGGCCACCCGCTCCAGGTCGTTATTGATTTTCAGCACCGAAACGATAAAACGCAGGTCGGTGGCGACCGGCTGGTGCAGGGCGAGGACCTTCAAGCACTCCTCCTCCAGCTCGATCTCCATATTATCGATCTGCGGATCGCCATCCTTGACCATCTCGGCCAGCTTGCGGTCCCCGGTCAATAACGCCTGAACCGCCTGCTGCACCCGCCCCTCCACTTCGGCACTTAAGGCCAGAAGCATTTTTTTCAGGTTATTCAGTTCCTGCTGCATCAAAACTGCCATTTAATTCTCTCCTTGTATTTTCCTGCCTGGAATCACGGGTATGTGGTGGATGAAGAGGGCGCATGCTTGTACTGGATGAGATTCGTAGAAATCTGAGCTGAACTGATGTTCAGCGGCGATTTCTGCGGAGCTCAGACAGTTCAATGATGCGTCCTCTTCGCCGCGTAAATGCCTGTGGTTTCAGGCATCATCCAAATCTACCAGTGATGTAATCTTCGGTCTGTTTATTCTGCGGCTTGACGAACAGCTGATCAGTCAAGCCATACTCTATCAAATTGCCCTCGAACAGAAAGGCGGTGTTGTCTGACACGCGTGCCGCCTGCTGCATATTGTGGGTGACAATGATGATGGTGAAGTTTTCCCGCAATTCGCCGATCAATTCTTCGACCCGCGCGGTCGATTTGGGGTCGAGAGCGCTGCAGGGTTCGTCCATCAAAATGACTTTCGGGTTGACGGCGATCGCCCGGGCGATGCAAAGCCGCTGCATCTGACCACCGGAAAGGCCCAGGGCACTATCCTGTAACCGGTCTTTGACCTCGTCCCAGAGCGCCGCACCTTTCAAACTGGTTTCGACCCGCTCATCGAGCAACGCTTTAGCATTCTCGCCGGCAATCCGCAGGCCATAGATGACATTCTCATAAATCGATTTCGGGAAGGGATTCGATTTCTGAAAAACCATGCCGACCTGACGACGCAGTTCGATAATGTCGGTTTTGCGGTCGTAGATATTCTGCCCGTCGAGAATCACCTTGCCTTCGACTCGGCTGATATCGATCAGGTCATTCATGCGGTTGAAGCAGCGCAGCAAGGTGCTCTTGCCGCAGCCGGAGGGGCCGATCAGCGCGGTGACCTGCTTTTCCGGAAAAGCGATGTCGACGCCGTGAATCGCCCGCGAATCGCCATAGTAAAAGCGCAGGTCTTCGACTTCGATGACCGGATTGTCAATCTTGTGTGCATTCATAAGTTTCTATCCAACTCCTAGAAGGTTCCAAAAGTGTAACGTTTTTTCATCTTGTTGCGCAGGCGGATCGCGACGCTGCTCATCAGCAGGACGATCAACACCAGTAGCAGGGTGGTGACAAAGACCATCGGTTTGGCCGCTTCGACGTTCGGCGATTGGAAACCGATGTCGTAAATGTGAAAACCCAAGTGCATGAACTTGCGATCGAGATGCAAGAAGGGGAAGTTGCCATCGATCGGCAAGGCCGGCGCCAGCTTGACCACTCCGGTGATCATCAGCGGCGCGACTTCACCTGCAGCGCGCGCCATCGCCAGAATCAGCCCGGTCATGATGCCAGGCGAGGCCATCGGCAGCAGCACCCGGTAGAGGGTCTGGAACTTGGTCGCACCCAGGGCGTAAGAGCCTTCGCGCATCTCCCGCGGAATGGCGCCGAGGGCTTCTTCGGTGGAAACAATCACCACTGGTACCGTCAACAGTGCCAGGGTCAAACTGGCCCAGAGCAGGCCACCGGTGCCGAAGGTCGGCGTTGGCGCGCGTTCCGGGAAAAACAACATGTCGATGCTGTGACCGATGCCGTAGACGAAGAAACCGAGACCGAAGATGCCGTAGACGATCGAGGGGATTCCGGCCAGGTTGTTGACCGCGATCCGCACGATCCGTACCAGCAGGCCCTCCTTGGCATACTCCCGCAGATAAACTGCAGCGATCACCCCGAGCGGGAAGGAGAACAGGCTCATAACAAAGATCAGCATCACGGTACCGAAGATCGCCGGAAAGAGGCCACCTTCGGTATTCGATTCGCGTGGCTCACCGACGAACAGTTCGATCAACTTATGACCGTAAAAGAGCGCCTTTTCGGTGCTGCTCATAGTATTCGGCGCATAGACCTGAAAAATATCGACCAGGGCGATCTGCTTTTCCTGCCCAGCGGCATCGGCAAAAACCGCATTCGCTTCACGGGCGGCGGCCAGCCTTCTGGTCTGCAAACTGATCAGATCGGCAAACGCCAGATCCAGTTCCGCTTGCTCGTTTGTCAGCTTCAAGCGCCGCGCATCATCCGCGGCGACCTGCTGATAATCAAGCTTGAGCAGCTGCAGTCGCAACTGCTCCATCCGGTAGCTGGCGTCGTTGAGCTTATCGTCCAGCTCGCCCAGCTGGTCCAGGTCCCGTTTTGCCTGTTGCAACTCTTGCTTTAAATTTGCCAAAGACGGCGAGCTGTTGACCCTGCCGCCGGCATAAATCTGCTGCAGGGTGCCGTAAAAATCACCGTGCTCGACCCGCTCCAACACCAACAGTTGGTCAGGGTTGGTTTGCGCAACAATCTGTGCTTCGTCGATCCAGCGGAAATCGAGACCGTAAAGATCGCGGTTGGCGATCTTGTATTGACGGCGCAGACCGGACTTATCGGCGGTCTCTTCAACCTTCATCTGTTGGCCGAAAATCCGACTGCCATCGGCCAAAACCAGTTCCTCAATCGCCGCCGGCCAGAAAACCCCCAGACCGTTGATCATAATAACGATCAGCAGAGTCACGGCACTGAGCAGAGTCACCGTCAGCGCCACTGCCGACACCCAGACCATCGGCTCACCGACCCGCCAGTATTTGTTCATCTCTTTTGGAGTTCTATTAAACATCTATCTAATCCTTAGAAGCGGCCGTACTTGACGCGCAGTCGCTGACGGACGATTTCGGCAACCGTATTGACGATGAAGGTCATGACAAAGAGGATGACCGCCGACAGGAACAGGGTCCGGAATAGCGTGCCGTCAACCGGAGCCTCGGGGATCTCTACGGCGATATTGGCCGAAAGCGGCCGCATTCCGTTGAAAATACTCAGATCCATGATTGCCGTGTTGCCGGTCGCCATCAGCACGATCATGGTTTCACCGACGGCGCGACCGAAACCGATCATGGTGCCGGCGAAGATCCCCGGCGAGGCCGAGGGCAGAATCACCCGCCAAACGGTTTGCCTACTGCTGGCGCCGAGGGCCAGCGAGGCGGCTTTGAAGCTGGCCGGCACGTTGGAGAGGGAATCCTCGGCGATGGTGAAGATAATCGGAATGACCGCAAAACCCATAGCAAAGGCGATGATGATACAGTTGCGCGGATCGTAGCGGGTCCCCAGTTCGGTAAACAGCCACTGCTTAAGATCACCGGCGAAAAACAGGTTTTCCAGGCCGGGGCCGAGAGCTGCGGCAATCCCGACCGCGATGATCACAATCGGCGCCACGGCGAGAAATTCAAAGCCACGTTCAAGCCGTTTCAGCGGTTCTATTTTACGTGCCGCCTGCCAAAGCAAAATGCTGACCATCAGTGCCGCCGGCACCAGGATTGCACTCAGAAACAGCGAGCCCA
The DNA here is from genome assembly GCA_947259685.1 of uncultured Desulfuromonadales bacterium. Next base: position 25,638 of record CAMYNC010000066.1, read on the forward strand.
GGGAACGTTCGATCAGCGGGGCCAGCCAGAGAGCAGCAAGGAAGCCGATGATGACCGTCGGGATCGCGGCCATGATTTCCACAGCCGGCTTGATGAACTCACGCAGCCGCGGGCGGGCGAACTGGCTGGTGTAGATGGCCCCGAAGATCGCCAGCGGCACAGCAAACAGCATGGCGTAAAAGGTCCCCTTCAGGGTACCGAAAATCAATGGCGACAAACTCAGCTTCGGCTCGTAATCGTCACTGGCCGAGGAGGACTGCCAGGCGAAGACCGGCTCATCATAACCTTCGTACCAGACCTTGCCGAACAGGGTGCCGAGACTGACTTCCGGGTGGGGGATATCGAGCTTCCAGCTGATCAATTGACCGGCGTCGGTCAGGGCAAACAAGGCATCACCGCGGGTGGTCAGGTTGAACAGTTGTAACTTTTCGGCTGGAGTCAGGCCGAGCAAAAAGCGTTCGCTGGTCATGTGGTCGAGGAAGAGGCCATCCGCACCCAGACTGATCACGCTCTTGTCCCGCGGTGAAGACGCCAGCGCGAGCACTGCGCCGGAGTGTTGCGATAGTTCATGGATACGGGTCAAGGTGCGGCTGCCGGCGTCGTTTCGGACCGGGAACCAGGTAGTCACCTGCCCAGTCGCATCACCGACGGCGACAGAAACATCTCCGAAGACCAAATTCAGAGCACTGATCGCCCGTTGGTCGGCAAAGGCCTGCAGCTGGTCGGTCAGTTCCGGCTCTTCACTGTCGGACAGGTCCCAGCGCAGCAGTTCACCCTGATCGGTCCCGGCATAGAGCTGCTGACCGTCACTGCTGAGCGTCACTGCCGACAGCTGACCGTTGATCTGCAGCTCCAGCTGGTGATCAACCGCACTGATCTCTTCTTCGCCAAGGAAATTCTCACTCACCTCGATGATTTGCAACTGCAAGCGGTTATCGGCCAAGTGGTCGACCCGGGTCTGACGACCCTCGTCACTGATGCGAGCCAGCGACTCTAACGGCAAGCCAGCGGCCGGGGCGGGAAAGCTGGCCTGTTGTTCGATCTGATGAAGGATACTGCGCCGGTTCTCGTTGGCTTCATCGAAAAAGGGGCGGAAACGGATCTGCTCAACGCTCAGACTGCCATCCTCCCAAAGCAGGGCGTGCTGCAAACGGCCGAAGCTTTCTATGGCGATCAGCTTCTGCGCACCCGTTTCACTGCGCAGCTGACTGCGGTCGAGCTCGCTGTTATCAACGACATTGAAAAAGCGCACCTCACCGCTGGCATCGATGCTGTAACCGGTCTCCAGGTATTCGTCCATCCCCAAGGCGCGGATAGTCCCGGCAGCTTCGAGTTGGTTGCTGGTAAAGATCTCCGCATCTGGGGCCAGAAACAGGGGGAGAGAAACCTTGGCGATCAACACCAGGATAAAGATAACGCTGAAGATAATCGCCATGCCACCGACGGTGATCACCCAGCGGGCCAGCCGATCATTGCGTTTTATTTTTTTAAGAAAAGCTGGATTCATAAATCCTCTTGTTTCACTTCCTGTTTAAGCATTTGCTCCCTTCTCCTAAATGGGAGAGGGGGTATTACTCCAAATACACGAACAGGCCCTGTCCACCTGGGGACAGAGCCGTTCGTTTTTCTTGAACAACCAACAAGAGTGATCAGTCAAGCATTTCCAACTGCTTTTTTGCCACTTCGGCTGTCAGCGGCAGATAGCCATCCTTGACCACGATCTCCTGACCTTCCTTCGACAGCGCGTACTTCAGGAATTCTTTGACTAGGGCCGGCAGTGGTTTGTTCGGCACTTTGGCAACGTAGATATAGAGCAGTCGGCCGAGGGGGTACTTGCCTTTGAGGACATTTTCGTAATTCGGCTCGTACTGCTGGTCGCCATCCTTTTTGCCGAGGGCGATCACTTTGACACCGGAAGTTTTATAGCCGATACCGGAGTAGCCGACGCCACCCTTGTCTTCGGTCACTCCAAGCACCACCGAAGCGCTGCCCGGCTGTTCCTTGACGGTGTCCTTGTAATCACCTTTGAACAGGGCCTTCTTCTTGAAGTAGCCGTAGGTTCCGGAAGCCGAGTTACGGCCGTAGAGGCTGACCGGCTTGTTCGCCCACTCACCGCTCAGGCCCAGCTGGCCCCAGGTGGTGATATCAGCAGTTGCGCCGCCTTTGCGGTTTTTGGAGAAGAGGCCGTCGACCTGCTGCAGGGTGAGGCCGTTGATCGGGTTGTCCTTGTTGATGAACACCGCCAGGGAATCGAGGGCGACGCCGATGGCGGTCGGCTTGTAACCGAACTTGGCTTCGAACTTCTGGATTTCCTTGTTTTTCATTTTCCGCGACATAGGGCCGACCTGGCTGGTCCCTTCGATCAGTGCCGGGGGAGCGGTACTGGAGCCTTTGCCTTCGATCTGGATGTTGACGTTCGGGTATTTCTTACGGAAGCCTTCTGCCCAGAAAGTCATCATATTGTTCAGGGTATCTGAGCCGACGCTGTTCAGATTTCCGGCCACCCCTTGGACCTTGACATAGTCGCTGAGGTTGACATCGACTTTGAGCGGTTCTCCGATGGCAGTGCTGGTGGAAACAGCCAGAAGCAGCAGGGCCAGGCTCAAGCGCTTGAGGTTAAATTGCAGATTCATCTTCGATCATCTCCTTAGAATGTTAAAGGTCATCAGTTGATGGTCGAGAAGATGCACTTGAGTTGTTAGGATTGCGTTAGCAGCAAGTGAGGAGTTCGCTAAACCAATGACGGGGATACAAATCAAGGGCATCCCGAAGACTTCTGAATGCCCTTGATTTACCTCAACTGATAAGAGCCGTACTCAGTTTAGCGGGATGACATAGAGCAGGATGGCAAAAAAATGACAGAGGCTGCCGGCCAGCACAAACAGGTGCCAGATGGCATGATTATAGGGTAGTTTCTCCCAGGCGTAAAAGATCACGCCGCCGCTATAGGCCAGGCCACCAAGCAGCAACAGCAGCAGGCCACCGACCTCGACCGCAACCAACAGCGGCTTGACCGCCACCACGACAATCCAGCCCATTGCCAGATAGACCGCCGTGGAAATCCCGGCAATCTTACCGAGCATGGTGATTTTCAGAACCACGCCGAGAATGGCGAGCCCCCAGATGGTCCCGAACAGCGACCAGCCCCAGGGACCACGCAGGCTAACCAGGGTAAAGGGGGTGTAGGTGCCGGCGATTAACAGGTAGATCGCCGCATGATCGATCACCTTCAGGACCCGCTTGGCGCCCGGCAGCGGGATACTGTGATAGAGGGTTGAAGATGCGTAAGACAGAATCAGGGTCACGCCAAAGATGCTGCAGGTGGTGATGTGCCAGGCATTGCCATGCACACTGGCAAAACCCACCAGCACTGCCAACCCGCCGATCGACAGCAACATGCCGAACCCGTGAGTGATGCTGTTGGCGATCTCCTCAGCATAGCTGTATTCTGAACTCTGTAGTGGCCGGCCCATAAGCGTCCTCCGTTCTGGTGCGTATAGGATAAACCCTTACAAAAAACCTTAGCATGGGGTCTTTACAGAAGGCAGGGGCTGGCTTGAGGTTTTACTAATCTTTTACCTGCCTAAATTCGATTACTGCAGTTTGCCTTTTTATGCATTGGACTTACCCTCCACCCTGAGATGGCGAATGCGGCTTTGACCGCAGCACTCCTTGCTCTCATTCAAGCCAGGTCAATAAAACAATGCGGAAAAAAAGCGGGGGCCATTCGGCCCCCGCTTGTCACTGCTTTTGTCGTTCGGTTAGGAATTAATTTGTTGCACCGCAGGCAACTTCAACCCGACGATTTTCCTTCCGACCTTCCGGGGTCTTGTTATCGCCAATCGGCTGGGTTTCACCGAGACCGCGGGCGTTCAGGCGCGAAGCTGCAATAGCATGCTTATCAATCAGCGCTTTAACAACAGCTTTGGCGCGGCGCTCTGAGAGCACTTGATTGTATTCGGCCGCGCCCTGGCTGTCGGTATGACCCTCGATAATGACAACGTTACCGGGGAATTCGTTGATACACTTGGCAGCCCTGGCGATTTCACCCATGAATTCCTCACGGACGACGTCGCTGTCATGGCGGAAATTGATTTGCAGGATCAGCTCCTGTGGGCAGCCAGTGCTGTCGACAGAAACACCCTTGGCGGTATTCGGACACTTGTCAAGATAGTCGTAAACGCCGTCACCATCACTGTCGAGCGGGCAACCTACACTATTGACCGGGGCTCCTCTTGGAGTGTTAGGGCACTGATCCTTGCCGTCGACTACACCATCACCATCGCTATCCCGTGGCGGCAGCGCTTTGGGTGCCGGCTTCGGCTCAGCTTTCTTCTCACCAACAAACACTTTATCGATAAAGCCGGCCATCTGGGCGTCGCCAGCCAGTTCGGCATCGGTGGTAGCAAAGCCGCACTGGCCGATGTCGGCAAGTTGCTCCATCATATCCTGGCCCATCCCGTTATTCGGTTTACCGATTGCAATGGTGTAGATACAGAAATCACTGCCCAGCTTCGCCTTGAGTTCTTTGGCCGCCGCCGGAGCATCATCCATATGCAGACCGTCACTGACCAGAATAACCGCCGATTTTCCGGAAAGATCGTTTCCGGCGGCTCGCAATCCAGCAGCCATCGGGGTTGGCCCGCCAACGTATTTCACCTTACCCAACGCATTATGAAAGTCCTGCCGATCATAGCTGGCCATCCCGGAAAGCAGATCGGTCGGATTGGTCGACTGATACTTGCTGTGGCCGATACTACGCAAGCCACCTTGGTAGTTCAGATCGGTGGGAATTCCCTGGTTCAGCCGGCGGACCACCTCACGAGCCTTGACAAAAGAATTCTTTCCGGAATCATCCATACTCAAGGAAGAATCCAGAATCACCTGAAAGTTATCGACTTTCGGCATATACTTGCTGCCCGCAGCAGGTGAAGCACCAGAATCGAGTGGCTGCAGCGGCGGTTGCATAACAGGAGCACAACCGGCCACCAAAGCAATAAATGCCAAAGGCAGCAACAAACTTTGCAATTTTTTCATCACATAACTCCTTTTCAAATAATGTAAATCAAACGGTTTCATGAATGCCTGAACTATGTTTTAGCACTGAATTCTAGCAAGTTCAAGCGAGCTATCAGGTTTTCATGAGAAAAATGGCTGTGCCACAATGGCCAGGCCAAACCCTTAGCCCGATAGTAAAAAAATGCTGCTTTCTAAGTATGGTTTTTACCTAAAAACGGGGGCCGTTTGGCCCCCGTTTTTGTGGTTCTTTGCTGAGGCAAGAAGATTATTCCGGCGGCTTGATCGCACAACAGATGATCTCAACCCGCCGGTTCTGGTAACGGCCTTCCTTGCTCGTGTTATCGGCGACCGGTTGCATCTTGCCGTAGCCCTTGGTGTAGAGACGACTGCCGTCGATGTTGTAATTGGCAACCAGGTATTGGCGGACTGAAATGGCCCGCTTTTCGGAAAGCTCCTGATTGTATTCCATGGTCCCGGTATGGTCGGTGTGGCCGGCGATCAGGATGTAGGGCACGTCGCTGTATTTACGGATGTAGGCAGCTGCCCGGTCGAGGTCCAGCTTGAATTCCGGCTTGATCTCGGCTTTGTCGAAATCGAAATTGATGTGCAGGGTCAATTTGAGGGTACAGCCGTTTTCATCAACAAATTCACCGCGCGGGGTATTGGGACACTTGTCTTTATCGTCGGTGACGCCGTCACCATCACTGTCACCAGGTGCGGCAGGCGCCTTGGCCACGGGCTTACTAGCCGGCTTGTTAGCGACAAACACTTTGTCGATAAAGCCGGCCATCTGGGCGTCGCCAGCCAGTTCGGCATCGGTGGTGGCAAAGCCACACTGACCGATATCGGCAAGTTGCTCCAACATATCCTGGCCCATCCCGTTATTCGGTTTACCGATTGCAATGGTGTAGATACAGAAATCACTGCCCAGCTTCGCCTTAAGCTCTTTGGCCGCCGCCGGGGCATCATCCATATGCAGACCGTCACTGACCAGAATAACCGCCGATTTTCCGGAAAGATCGTTTCCGGCAGCTCGCAATCCAGCAGCCATCGGGGTTGGCCCGCCAACGTATTTCACTTTACCCAAGGCATTATGAAAGCCCTGCCGATCATAGCTGGTCATCCCGTAAAGCAAGTCGGTCGGATTGGTCGACTGGTACTTGCTGTGGCCGATACTGCGCAAGCCACCTTGGTAGTTAAGATCGGTGGGAACTCCCTGGTTCAGCCGGCTGACCACCTCACGGGCCTTGACAAAATAGTCCTTTCTGGCATCATCCATGCTCAAGGAAGAATCCAGAATCACCTGAAAGTTATCGACTTTCGGCATATACTTGCTGCCCGCAGCACGAGAAGAGCCTGAATCGAGCGGCTGCAACGGAGGTTGCGTAAGTGGTGCACAGCTGGCGGTCAAACCCACCAAAGCGAGGGACAACAATAAACCCAACACTTGTTTCATCGAATCGCTCCCTTTCACAAAATGTCTAATTAGATTTACACTGCTCACACTAGATTGTTTTATCACCAATTGCCGCCAAGTCAAGTCGGGCATTATTTTCTATCCGCCTGAAATGTCACAGCTATCTGGGGATAAATCCTTGCCTTGAAGGCTCAACAGCTGGTTTACTGGAAAACATCGCTGGTTGCAATGATGACTGGCCGCTCGGCTGAAACAAGCAAGGAGCAATTATGACTGTTCGACGACAGGTGAGCTATCTGCTGCTGGCATTGCTTCTCCTGGCACCCATAGACAGGGCATTCGCCGCCCAGCAAGAGCTGATCCTGCCAGGGAATCAATTTCCCGAACTTAAGCTGACTACGCCGATCAGGGAAAACGACCGTGGCTATCTACAGATCAACACAGCCAGTTTCACCCCCAGCCAAATCCCGGCGGAGTTGCTCCTGGTGGAACTCCTCAACGTTCATTGCCCGCACTGCCAGATGCAAACCCCTTCCTACAATGAGCTGTTCAAACAGATTGAAGCCGATTCTGCGAGTCGCGGCAAAATCAAAATTCTCGGGATAGCAGCCGGCAACACGGCTGAGGAAGTCGAAAAGTTCCGCCGCAATTACCATATCGAATTTCCGATCCTGGCCGACCCGCAATTCACCGCCTGGCATCAGCTCGGCCGTCGCCAGGCCGAGGTCGCTGCCGACAGGCGTCAGGCTCAACAACTACTGCTACCGTTTTCTGCTGATGAATTGGAGTATCGGCTGCGGCGGGCCTTCATCCGCTTTGGGGTTATTATGGATTTCAGCGAGCTGGAACTAGCCAGCGGCCGCAAGGTTTATACCGCCTATTTACGCGGCGAACAGGGCAATCTGCGGCTGTTCGCTGAGGTAGCGAGCCGCAGTTCAGTCTGTGATATCTGCCATGATGTTCACTTTCTATATCTGTTCAATAAATCTGGACGGGTTGTTCAATTCGAACCTCTGCAATTAACGAAGTACGGCAACGTCAACTGGAATCCGCAGGAGGTCGAATTTATGCGCCAGCGTTTAACCGGTAACTATCTGAGCATGCCGCAGCCTTTCGACCCGAAGATCGATGCCATAAGCTCCGCCACCATGACCTCGGCGATTATTTTTGACAGTCTGGCGCAGGGGGAGGAGCTGCTTCAGGAGCTCCGCACGAAGGGCCTGCTGTAAAGGTTGGCGAGTAAATGATGAGTAAACCACCGAGCCCGCTTTATCATAAAATTTACTCCCTGGTGCGGGAGATTCCACCGGGTCGGGTGACCAGCTATGGGCAGCTGGCCCAGTTGGTTGGCTGTAACGCCCGCAGCGTCGGCGTTGCCATGGCCGCCCTGCCGCCTGGCAGCGCGGTTCCCTGGCAACGGGTGATCAACAGCCAGGGAAAGGTCAGCCCGCGTCGTGACGGGGAAGGAAACCTGCTGCAACGCGACCTGCTGACCGCGGAAGGGGTGGCTTTCGATGCCGCCGGACGGGTTGATCTTGAACGCTTCGGGCATAGCTTCTCAGCTCCCGACTGACTTGTAGCTGGTTTAATTCCGTTCTAATCGAAAAACCTCCTCTTGCAGCTTCTGGACTCCCGCCATTTGCAACTTTTTATGTCGCCTCAGGGCCGCTTCGTTGTGCAGTTTTTCAACCGCGAACGACGCTGCAAACAATTCTTTGATTTCAGTTTCCGGGACCGCAAACGGCGGACCCGCCATTTGCGCCTGCGGATAATCGAAACTGATGGTCAGCAGCTGCGCGCCTCTGGGAAGTAACTTACCCAAATGGATCGCGTAATCGACGCGCATCTCCGGGGGCAGGGCAACCAGCGCCGCGCGATCATAAACAGCCGCAATCGTGCCGGTCATTTGCGGGGTCAGGGAGAAAAAATCACCGCAAAAAATCTCCAGCTGATCGGCCTGATAAAGAGCGAAATCGTCACCCGACTGCACTTCAAACTCAAGCCGGTTTTCGCTGAAAAACTCTTCAATCGCCACCCGGCTGAGCTCCACCCCGACGACCGCAAAACCCTGTTCGCGCAACCAGAGCAGATCGAGGCTTTTGCCACACAGCGGAACCAGCACCCGCGACCCCTTTGGCAGCTTTAGCTGGGGAAAATATCTCTCCAAGAGATGATGCACTGCTTCTTTGTGAAAGCCGATGTCCCGGCGCTGCCAGGAATGATGCCAGAAGTCTGCGTCCATGTTGGTCCTCCGAAACTTTTTTACTGGTCAGCAAAACAATAAGCGGCGTATCTTAGCCACTCTTTTTGCTCAAGATCCCTGGGGGATAAATCGTGACCGAAAATACCCGCCGGCTGTTGCCGGTGTTCAGTTTAATCCTGGCGATGCTGCTCTGGGCCAGCTCTTTTGTCGCCCTCAAGCTGGCGTTTCGCGGCTACCATCCGATGCAGGTGATCTTCGCCCGAATGCTGATCGCCAGTCTCTGCTTTTTACCCTTTGTCCCCAGCTTTCGCAAGCTCAACTGGCGACGTCGGGATGTAAAATACCTGCTGATCATGGCGATCTGTGAACCCTGCCTCTATTTTCTCTTCGAAGCCAAGGCCCTCGAGCTGACCAGCGCCTCGCAGGCGGGGATGATCACCGCTATGCTACCGCTGCTGGTGGCTATCCTCGCCTGGAGCTGGCTCAAAGAGCAGGTCAGCCGCCAGACCCTGCTCGGCTTTTCCCTGGCGATCTGCGGCGCTATCTGGCTGAGTCTGGCCAGCGACACCAGCGCCGGTGCGCCCAATCCGCTATACGGAAATTTCTGCGAATTTCTCGCCATGGTCTGCGCCGCCGGTTACACCGTCTCCCTCAAGCACCTGTCGAGCAATTATCCGCCGCTGTTTCTCACCGCGGTGCAAGCATTTATCGGCAGCCTGTTTTTCTTTCCCTTTTTGCTGCTGCCCGAGGTCGGCCTGCCGGGACACTGGGAAAGCCTGCCCGCCATGGCAACCATCTACCTCGGAACCGTCATCACCTTCGGTGCTTACGGTTGCTATAATTATAGCGTCAGCCGGATTCCGGCCAGCCAGGCGGCCGGCTATGTCAACCTGATACCGGTTTTCGGCGTGATCCTCGGCATGCTGATTCTCGGTGAATCGCTGAATCGGCCGCAATGGCTGGCCTGCGTGCTGGTCTTTGCCGGCGTCTGGCTGAGTAGCCACGGCCATCGCACCCCGGTGGTACAACCGGCCAACTGACCAGAAAGACTCGCTTTGAAAATAGAATGTCAGCCGATCGCTTTCATCCGCTCACCTTACAAAGAGAAATTCGCCGCTCCGCGTCAGCCAGGCCTGGCGCCGAATGTGCCTGCCGAGGTCGAACTGCTGCCCGAATTTGCCTCGCCCGAGGCGGTGCGCGGGCTGGAGGGCTTCAGTCACCTCTGGCTGATATTTTTCTTCGATCAGACCAGCCAGCAGGGTTGGAAGCCAACGGTGCGGCCGCCGCGTTTGGGCGGCAACCAGCGGGTCGGGGTGTTCGCCTGCCGCTCGCCGTTTCGCCCCAATCCGATCGGCCTGTCGGCGGTGAAACTGCTGTCGATCGATTGTCGCCAGAGCAGGGTGGTGCTGAAAATTCAAGGGGCCGATCTGGTCGACGGCACACCGATCCTCGATATCAAACCCTACCTGCCCTATACCGACGGCATCCGCGAGGCGACCGGCGGCTTTGCCGGGCGGGCTCCGGTCGCGACACTTAAAGTCACTTTCAGCGAAATTGCCGCACAGCAATTAAGTGAGTTTTCGCGCCAGAACCCCGAGCTGGATATCCTGATCCGCGAAACCCTGACGCTTGATCCGCGGCCGGCTTATCGCCAAGAGACTGAGGATGAGCGGGAGTATGGGGTGTTGCTTGATCGATATAATCTGCGTTGGGAAGTGGTGGGGGAGAGGGTGGTGGTTTTGGCGATCGAGCTGGTGGAATGATTTAAAAACGGGCCGACTTCCAAAGGAAACCGACCCGCCGAACATCCGTGTAAAAACCCTGACTACTTAATCACAATCCGGCCGCCAAAGACACTCCGGCTGGCCACACTCCAGCGAAAAGTTGGTATTAAAACACTCCGGATTCCCCTCCGCCTGCTGAATCGTCCGAATCAGTTCCTCTTTTTTCAACTTGCCCGGCTTGACGCCACGCTCTTTGGCAACAGCCTTCACTTCAGTCATTTTCATTTTGCCACTCCTGTTATTTGGCTTCGCAATTATTTGTCCATCAGTTTCAGTAAAACGTGGTTGAGTATACCGCCACTCTGAAAATATACAACCTCTTCGGCTGTGTCCAGTCGAGAATTTACCGCTAAAATCTGGTGACTTCCATCACTTCTGGTGACTTTAACCTGTATACTCATTTTCGGAGATAATTTATCGATCGCTTCAAGCGAGATCGTCTCATTGCCGGTCAATCGGTATGTTTCAGCGGACTCGCCAGCTTGAAACTGCAGGGGCAGCACACCCATACCAACCAGGTTGGAACGGTGGATCCGCTCATAGCTTTCAGCCAGAACCGCCTTGACCCCAAGCAACAAGGTGCCCTTGGCCGCCCAGTCGCGACTGGAGCCAGTGCCGTATTCCTTTCCGGCGATGATCACCAGTGGCTTTGCGTCCTTAGCATAGCGCTGCGCCGCATCAAAAATGCTCAATTGTTCTCCGTCCGGCTGCAGTTTGGTAAAGCCGCCCTCAACTCCTGGGACCATTCTATTGCGCAGGCGGATATTGGCGAAGGTGCCGCGCACCATCACCTCATGATTGCCGCGCCGCGAACCATAAGAGTTGAACTGCTCCTTGGTGACCGCATGCTCGAGCAGGTACCTTCCGGCCGGGCTGTCAGCCTTGATCGCGCCGGCCGGCGAAATATGATCGGTGGTAATGCTATCGCCCAGCAGCGCCAGAACCCTGGCCTGATCGAAACCGGGATACTGCTCCTGACGACTGAGCTGATCGAAAAACGAGGGCAGCCGGATGTAAGTGGAATCCTGTTCCCAGGCATAGGTCAGCCCTTCGGCGACCGGCAGGTTGCGCCACTGCTCGTCACCGGTAAAAACCTCGGCGTATTCCTTCTGGAACATCTGCGCATTGACCAGCGCGACCATCTCGGCGACCTCGGCATTGCTCGGCCAGATATCTTTCAGGTAGACCGGCTGGCCGTCGCTGCCAGTGCCGAGCGGTTCCGTCGCCAAATCGATCCGGGTGGTTCCGGCCAGAGCAAAGGCCACTACCAGCGGCGGCGAGGCCAGCCAGTTAGCCTTGGTCTGGGCATGGATGCGACCTTCGAAGTTGCGATTGCCCGAAAGCACCGAACAGACCGTCAGGTCGCCAGCATCGATCGCCTCGGCGATCGGCCCGGTCAGCGGTCCGGAGTTACCGATACAGGTGGTACAACCGTAGCCGACGATGTTGAAACCGAGTTGGTTCAGATAATCCTGCAGACCGGCCTTGACCAGGTAATCGGTCACCACCTTGGAGCCCGGTGCCAGCGAGGTTTTCACCCATGGCTTCTGGGTCAGACCTTTTTCCACGGCTTTTTTCGCCACCAGCCCGGCCCCCATCATCACCGCCGGGTTGGAGGTGTTGGTGCAGGAGGTGATCGCGGCAATCACCACGTCGCCCTGGGTCAAGTGGTTACTGCTGCCAGCGATCGGCACCGACTTATCTGCTTCCCCTTTTGGCAGGACCTGTTCGGTGGCGCGGCCCATCTCCTCGAGCAGCACCCGATCCTGCGGCCGTTTAGGGCCGGCCAAGCTCGGCCGCACGGTTGATAAATCAAGCTCTAACACCACTGAGTAGGCGGCATCGGGGGTGTCATCGGTCCGCCAGAGACCCTGCTCGCGGCAATAGGTTTCAACCAGGGCCAATGTCTGCTCACTGCGCCCGGTCAGCCGCAGATAGTCGAGGGTGATTTGATCGATGGGGAAAAAGCCGCAGGTGGCGCCGTATTCAGGAGACATGTTAGCGATCGTTGCCCGATCGGCGAGCGGCAGCTGGGAGAGTCCGGCGCCGAAAAATTCGACGAACTTACCGACCACCCCATACTGACGCAGCTGCTGGGTAACGGTGAGCACCAGGTCGGTGGCGGTCACCCCTTCGCTGAGCTTGCCGGTCAGCCGGAAACCGACCACTTCGGGGATCAGCATCGAAATCGGCTGGCCAAGCATCGCCGCCTCGGCCTCGATCCCGCCGACCCCCCAGCCGAGAACGCCCAGGCCATTGATCATGGTGGTATGGCTGTCGGTGCCGACCAGGGTATCGGGATAGGCCCAGCTTTCGCCGGTTGTGTCATCGCTCCAGATCGCCTGGGCCAGGTATTCCAGGTTGACCTGGTGGCAGATGCCGGTGCCGGGCGGCACCACGCGGAAATTATTAAACGCCTTTTGTCCCCAGCGGAGAAACATGTAGCGCTCGCGGTTGCGCTCCATCTCTTTTTCAACGTTGGCGGCAAAGGCTGCAGGGTTGCCGAACTGATCGACCATCACCGAGTGGTCGATGACCAGGTCGACCGGGATCTGCGGGTTGATCCGCGCCGGATCACCGCCATTTTTTGCCACCGCATCGCGCATCGCTGCCAGATCGACGATCGCCGGAACCCCGGTGAAATCCTGCATCAGGACCCGCGCCGGGGTAAAGGCGATCTCGGCCCGCTGGGCCTGCTGCGGTTGCCAGCCGGCCAGCGCTTCGATATCGCCTCGTTTGACACTTTCGCCATCCTCTTTGCGCAGCAGATTTTCCAACAGCACTTTAACGGTGAAGGGCAGGGTATCGAGCTTACCTAACCTGGCCGCAGCGACTTTGAGGCTATGGAAAGTGTATGTTTGCCCCTGGACCTCAATGGTTTTCCGGGTGTTAAATGAATTGCCTGACATCGACATGCTCCTGTCGTTGGTGGGTTGAGGAAACTGGCTGATACCCTATTCTAACCAGTTTCGCCACCTTGGCAAAACCTCCAGCCCGATTTTGTTGTCAGCGATCGGTTAACTACAAATAGATAAAGCTGATAACGGCTGTTAACTCATCCCGGAAAGTCGGGGTAGCAGAATGGTAAAACTACTCCCTTTGCCCAGAGTACTGGTGACCCGCACCTCGCCGCGATGGGCCTGGGCCACATGTTTGACGATCGCCAACCCCAGACCGGTCCCGCCCAGATTGCGGCTGCGGGCCTGATCAACCCGATAAAACCGCTCAAACAGCCGCTGCAGATGTTCTTGGGCAATGCCACAGCCAAAATCCTGCACCCTGATACTGACCTGCTCTTCCAACAGAGCCGCCTCTACCACCACCCGGCCACCAACGTCACTGTACTTGATGGCATTGGTCAACAGGTTGATGATCGCCTGTTCCAGCAGCGGCGGGTTGATCCGCGCCAGCTGCTGCTCCGCACAGAAAACCTTTAACTCGATCTGCCGCTCGCCCAACAGGCTTTCGCACGCGGTTCTGGCACTTTCCAGCACCGGCAGCAAGGGCAGGGTCCGCATCTCCCAGCTGCCGCCGATTTCGCCCTGTTCAATGCGTGACAGATCGAGGAGATCTTCGACCAGCGCATTGAGGCGTTCACTCTGCTTGAAAATGATCTGCAAAAAACGGCTGCCGACGGGATCAGTGACTTCCGCATCGATCAGGGTCTCCACCGCACCGCGAATGGCAGTAATCGGGGTTTTCAGCTCATGGGAGACGTTGGCGACAAAATCGCGCCGCACCGATTCCAGCTGCCGCAGCCGGGTCAGATCATGCAGCACGATCAATACGCCGATCCGCTCATCAAGCTTGCCGGTCAAGGGCGTGGCCTGTACATGCAGATGTCGCTGCTGCGGCCCGAACAGCACCAGCTCTTCCTCGAGCGGTTCCTGTTTGGTCAGAGCACACTTGACAAAACGCTGCAATTCCGACTGACGGATCAGCTCCTGAATCGGCCGACCAGATTGGCGTTTGCAGGAGACACCGAACAGTTCGGCGGCGGCCAGATTCAAACGGATCACCCGCTCATCGTTGTCGACGGCAATAATCCCCTCGATCATGCAACCGAGAATCGCTTCAATCTCGCCGCGTTGTTCCACTTCGCGCTCGATCCGTTCCGCCAGCTCGAACGCCATCTGGTTCATCGCTTCCGCCAGCCGACTGGTCTCTTCGGAACCGGTAATCGCCAGAGGAATATCCAACTCTCCGCGGGAAAAGCGCTGCGCGCCAATCGTCATCTGCTCCAACGGCCGGCTGATCCGGCGGGAGAGCCACCAGCAGATCGGCGCGGCCAGCAGGGCAATCAGCAGCCCACCAGCCAGCTGCTTCCAGTGGATCGCCTGAAAAGTTCGATCAATGTCGGACAGCGGCATTGCAGTGCGGACACTGCCGACCAGCTGTTGCTGTTCATAGACCGGCAAGGCGACATACATCAGAGTCTGGCCGAGGGTCTGGCTGAAACGGATCGAGACCCCTTCGCCGCCAGCGAAGGCGGCCAAAATTTCCGGCCGCTGGCCATGGTTTTCCATCTGCAGGGGATTTTCCTCTGAATCGGCCAGCACCCGACCATCGGCCAGCACCACGGTGATCCGGGTGGCTGATTTTTCCCCCAGCCGCTTGACCAGCTGGGAAAGCCAGACCTGGTAGCTTTCTCCAATCTGCCCGGTGAGCTGCTCGCTCACCAGTTGGGCGCGGGCGCGTAAGTCCCTGCTGGTCTGTTGATAATGAAAGCTGCGCAGTTCGGTCAGCACAAACCAGCTGACCGCCAGCAGCACCAACAGGATCAGCAGGAGGTAAGAAGGGTAGAGTTGCCAGATCAGGCGGCGAGGACTGACAACCGCTTTCACGATGCTTCCCGAAAGCGGTAACCAACCCCGCGCACGGTTTCGATGTAATGGCCACAGGAACCGAGTTTTTTTCGCAGCCCGGCGATCTGCACATCGACCGCTCGATCGGTAACGGCATAATCCTCGCCACGCACCGCGTTGACAATCTGGTAACGGGTAAATACCCAACCGGGACGCCCGGCCAGGGCAACCAGCACCCGGAACTCGGTATAGGTCAGCTCAACGTTTTCGCCAGCGACCTGAACCAGATTACGACCTGGGTGGATGCGTAGCTCGCCGTGGGTCATTTCTTCCGCCGGGGTTTGATCTTCAGCTTCCGTCCGACGGCGTAATACGGTTTGAATCCGCGCCAGTAACACCTTGATGCTAAAAGGTTTGGTGACATAATCATCGGCCCCCAATTCCAGCCCCTGGATCACATCCTGCTCTTCACCACGAGCCGTCAGCATAATAATCGGCAATTCCGCCGTCACCTCAGTCCGGCGCAGCTGGCGACAGATGTCCAGTCCGTCAATCCCGGGCAGCATCAGGTCGAGCAGCACCAGATCGGGCTGTTGCAGCTTGATCTTCTGCAGCGCCTCTTCGCCACAGGCCGCACAGTCGACGGCATACCCCGCCTTACTCAGGTTAAAGTGCAAAAGGGCCAGAATATCTTCTTCATCTTCAACGACTAAAATCGATTTTTTCACTTCCATCAGACAACCTCACACTTCGGTTTAATTTCGCACGATGTTGTAACATCGATAGCATATGTTAGTATTTTGTGAGCTATTTGGGCATCAGGTAGCCTAAGCTGTTGAAATACCAATTCTATTGTCTGGCTGTATGTCGCCTTAGCATAAATAACCTAACGTAGTTTTTGATCATTTTCTCGATTAAAAGCGAATTTATCCGAGTTATGGTTGCCCTCGCATTAAAAACAAGGAGTGGAAGTATGGCAGAAGGTATTGTGAAGTGGTTCAATGATTCAAAAGGTTTTGGTTTCATCGAGCAGGATAATGGGCCCGATGTTTTTGTGCATTTTTCGGCGATTCAGGGAGAAGGCTTCAAGTCACTTGCTGAGGGCGACCGGGTGACTTTTGACGTGACTCAAGGAGATAAAGGTCCACAATCATCCAACGTGATGAAGATATAACAGCGAGCGTTACTGCCGGCAGAGCTTGTCGGAGATTCAGTTTATAGACCGAGGGTAAACCAAAAAAAAGCTCCGCAGGCGACTGCGGAGCTTTTTTCTCTGGGCGCGGGCTAGCCAGCGACGATGTCGCCGGCCAGACCTAAAGAACGTTCCATCAAAATCCGCCACTGACCGTCCTCTTTGATCAGATTGAGGGATTTTATAATCTGATCCTGATAAAAATCGGATCGATAAATCTGCTTCAGCTTGACTTGAATGCGGTTGTTATCCAGCTTGCGTAAGCGGATATCAGCAAGGTCGAGCTTGATCCACTGCGGCTTGGTAAGCCGTGAGCGACGGATTTCCTGCCACTCAGAACGGCTACGGCCGAGTTCTGGCCGGTAATCATCACTGTAGTAAGAAAAGTAGTCCTGCAGATCCTGGTTCGACCAGGAAGCGGCCCAATCCTTAACCACAGCCACCACTTCCTGTTGCAAACCTGCCGAAACGTCTTCTCCGGTGGCCAGTTTTTCTATCCCGAGGGCAACCTTGATCCGCTCGATCGGGATGGCCGCTGCCGCGGAAAATTCGTTGCCAGCCGGCCACCAACTGCGCGGCTTTTCTTCGACTGCGGCAACCTCTAGATCCTCAGCCACTGAGGCCAGCTCGATGTCTGAATCCGCAATCAGCGGCTCGCTGCTGGTTTTGCTCTGCTGAGCAAGCGGGTTTGCCTGCTCGGTAATCACATCTGCCGGTTTGACCGGCGCTTCCGAGTTGGACAGGGTAGCCGCTGGCTTTGCGACCATGCCCGGCCCAGCGTTGACGGTGGCTGCAGCGGCAAGCTGTTCTGAGCGCCAGGCGGCGGATTTGATCAACTCTTCGTTGGCCTGCAGTTTGGCCAGCAGCTGGTTGCGGGTCTGTTCGCTGTAATAGTAGCCGTAGCTTCCGGAAATCAAAAACCCGATTAAAAAGCCACCGGCTGCCCAGCTGATCGGCCGCCAGCGATCATTTTTCTGCCCGGCGACCAATTCCCAGGCGACGTCAGCCTCTTCTCGGGCTTTGCTCAATTCATCTTGGGACGTCTTCAGTGCGCGAGCGTCCTCGACCAGCTTATTCTCGGCCAGGTTTCGCTGGTAAACTGCTTCATCGAGTGACTGCTGCAAACCATTTTTTTCCGCAACCAAACGACGAATTTCTACCACCGCCTGCTCTGAATGTTCATCGGCGGCTATTTCAGGGCCAGCAGAAAACGGATCAGAAATGCTCTCCAGTCGCTGCTGTTTAGCGGTGTTTTCCTTGACCAACGCGGCAACTTCAGTGAATCCGGCAAGCTCCTCCAACAGTTCGGAAAAGGAAGAGAAACGCCACTCCCCAGGCAGTAGAAAGCGCCCGATTAATTTGCGTAACTGTGGCTGGCTGATGTCGGCGAGCAGATCTTCGATGCGCCCATGTTCGAAATCGGCATTCGGACCGAGTAACAGCCGCAGAAGTAATTCGCCTAGGCTGCAGAGGGTTTCGGCGACAGCGCTTTGCAGGTCGGTCTTATCGCCAACCAATTCTTCGCCAGCGGTAGTTGTCTGCAGATGTTGTAGATAACTGTCGATGCTGAAATCGGTGATGACCGCACAGCCCTGGGAATCGAGATAAATCTTTTCGGCCAGCAGTTTCCCCTGCACCAGCTGATGCTCTATGGCGTAATCAAGAGCCAGAGTCAGCTCACCGGCAAGTTTGAGAACCGCCTCGGAGGGCATGGCCCCCTGCACCTGTTCCACCAGACTGCCACCGTAATATGGACAGGAGGTGAAATAGATATCCTCACCTTCCATGCCAAAATCATAGATCGGCGCAATCGATGGATGGTCAAGCGCCGCCAACTTTTCCAGTTGGTTTTCCAGCTGGCCGGGTGCCGCCTCGGTGTTGAACGCTTCCCCGGAAAATATTTTAAGAATCACTTCCCGATTGAAAAAGGGATCTTCCGCCTTGCAGCAGGCAAACCCATCGGTAGCTGTGATGACCTCTTGTATGACATACAGACCAAACTGGCGACCAAGCTCTATCATCTTCTTCTCCTACCAATCGCTTCGGAAAATTGGTATCGAATTTGTCAGCAGATTGACACGATAACGACCTGTCCAAATACAGCAAATCCCGTTCCAGACTGATTGAAACAGGACAATATTATACCACAATAATGATAATTTCCAGTTTTTTCTACATCAACGGGAACGCTCGACTCCAATCCGCGGACAAAGATCCTGCACCGGACAGCTACTACAGATTGGGGTCGGTGCTTTACAGCAGCTGCGGCCATGGGCGATCAGGGTATGGCCGGCCTGGGTCCAGTCTTTCGGCCTCAGCAACTTGCACAGTTGCTGTTCAATTTTCACCGGATCCTGCGAACCGGTCCAGCCGAACCGATTTGCCAGCCGTTTGACATGCGTATCGACCACCATGCCGGGGATATTGTAGGCATTACCCAGCACCACGTTAGCAGTTTTGCGACCGACCCCGGCTAATGCCACCAGCTCTTCGAGACGCTCGGGAACCCGCCCTTGGTGTTGACTGAGAACCTGCTCGGCACAGCGGATCAGGTTTTTGGCTTTGTTGCGGAAAAAGCCGGTGGTCCGGATCAGCTCTTCGACCTCCTCCTGGCTGGCCGCTGCCAGCGCTGCGGGGTCAGGCAGCTGGCGGAACAGCTCAATAGTCACTATATTGACACGCTTGTCGGTACATTGGGCGGAGAGGATCGTCGCCACCAGCAGTTGCCAGGGATTGACATAATCGAGGCCACAGCGGGCCTCGGGGTAGGCCTGTTGTAAACGCACCAGCAGAGCCCTTGCCTGTTCAGCTTTAGTCATTGTTTGAAACTTGCAAACCGAGGGTTATCAACAGAATCAACAGGTTTATCCACAGACGGGGTTCGGCTGTTTCGACAGCCGAGCGGCTTTTTTTGCGACATCTTTGAGCTTTATAAAGTTTCGGTTCTCGCAGGATTCAACGGTCAGTACCAACGGCAGGTGCGGTGAAGCTTGGCGCGCTTCAGAGGTAGCAACCACGGTCCCGGCCAGAGCCCGGACGCCACCCCGAAAATAGATCCGATCACGTCCCCAGAGGGGAAAATTTCCCGGGTAGTTGGCCCGCCAGAGTGGCAAACTGGCGCGTTTAAGATGCTCACTCAAGCGGATCTGCCCACTGCCCCAGAGCGGCAGGGTAAAGTCGCCACCAATAATTGCCGCACAGGGCAGCGATGGATTGTTAAGCAGATCCTCGCTTAGCAGGGTTCTGACCTGATCGCGCCGTTGCCAGGGATCGAAGGAGAGGCTGAGATTGAACAGGTGCAGTCGTTCGCCGCCCAGGTCGAGGTCAGCCCGCAGGCAACGACTGCCGTAACCGAGAGGATAGTCCTGCAGGTTACGCAGGGGAAAGCGCGAGAGAAATGCGCAGCCGCCTTCTTTATCAGGTCCGTAGGCGGCCAAACCGACCCGATCAGCCAATTTCTGCAAGGCACCTTCCCCGGCCGGGGAGCTGAGTTGTTGCAGCATCACCAGATCGGGCCGCTGCGAACGGATCACCCTGGCACAGCGCTCCGGATCGAAATCACCACTGCTGTTGCGACAGCTGTTGATATGATAACTCATGATCCGGAATGTCGGCATTGCTCCCCCTTGTGGAAATCAGCATCCACATTATATACCTG
>CAMYNC010000067.1 GCA_947259685.1 uncultured Desulfuromonadales bacterium
GTCGATCAGCTTTTGCATGGTGGTTTTGGCATTCTGGGGATCACCCAACGCCTCGAAAGCCAGCGCCTGCTTGAGCATCGCGGCCGGGGCCTTGGGATGATTGCCGTATTTGCTGATCACATCCTGAAACTGCAGGATCGCCAGTTCATACTTCTTCTCTCCATACAGGGCTTCGCCGGTCCAGTAGAGGGCATTGACGTAAAGCTCATGGTTGGGGTACTTGCTGACAAAGCCTTCCAGCAGCTGCCGCCCTTCGCTGAACCGATTCTCGGTGCGAACTTTATCCAGCGCCTGCTGATAAATCGCCTCCGGGGTTTCCACCGCCGCGCTGCTGGTTGTTTGTAACCCACCGGAGATGGGCGCACCGCCTGACATCTCGAGCTGGTCAAGCCGGCTGTTCAGGGAGCCGAGCTGCAGGCCAAGATCCTCTTTGACCATCTGCATTTCATCGGTCAGCTGCTGGTTGTCACGGCTCAGGTCGTCGAGGCGACCGTTGACCGACTGAAAATCGACCCGCAGGTTATCCAGTCCGGCCTGCATTTCCGCCACCTGCCGCTGCAGCATCTCACCGCTGGCGGTGCCGCTGCTGGCGGCTTCGCTGGTCTGCACCTCAATCCGGGCCAGCCGACGTTTCATCTCTTCCAGATCCAACTCCATCCGCAGCTGTTCCTGGCTGGGCATGCAACCAGCCAGCAGCAGACCGCAAACCAAAACCCCAATAAAACGCATCATCAAACCTCCCGCTATAAAAAAGGGCCACGCATTGCTCATGCGCGGCCCCGCTTGACGGCAATGTTCAGCTTAACGGCGGATCTTAAACTCGGCGCGCCGGTTTTTTGCCCAGGCATCTTCGGTCTGGGCAAAATCGAGGGGCAACTCCTCGCCGTACGAGATAGTGCTCATCCGGCTGGCAGGAACCCCCAGGGAGACCAGGTAGTTTTTCGTCGCCAAAGCGCGCTTTTCACCAAGCGCCAGGTTGTATTCATCCGAGCCACGCTCATCGCAATGACCTTCGATCTGCACTTCAACGTTCGGAGCCGCTTTGAGCAGCGCGGCGTTGTCCGCCAGGGTCTGCTTGGCCCCGTCGGTCAGCACGTACTGATCGAATTCAAAATGGATCCGCTCCAGACCACTTTTGGCCCGCTGTTCGGCCGCCTCGGCCGCTTCACGGGCCAGGGCCGCTTCATCGATCGGCTCTTCAATCACCGCCATCGGCTGCTCCGGATCAACAACTACGGTCGTTTCTTCGACCTCAACCAGGGGCTCATCGGTGGCGACCGGTTTTTTCGCACAGCCTGAAATCATCAGGGAGAGCAGGAGAAACATCAGCACCAGACATTTCATCGATTTTTGCATAACAACCACTCCTTTCGCATACGCGAGATACAACAAAGCAATTAACAGACGTTTGATTCATTAGAGTTTGACGCCCCATTATACAGAAGCGCAATACAAAGGCAACACCCGTTTCATCCCCTACCAGCGGCCAGACCAGGCGGGATGACTGTCATCGCTGCCGGGCGTGGAAATCCGCCGATTACCGGTGCCATCGGCGCGCATGACATGGACAGATTTCTTGCCCTGCTCCTCCAGGGAATAGACCAGAAACCGACCATCCGAACTCCAGCGCGGGTGTTCTTTGCTGCCCTCGCCAAAGGTCAGGCGGCGTTCGTCGCTGCTATCGGGACGGATACTGTAAACATCGAAACGGTTGCCCTCGAGACGTGAAAAAGCAATCCGATCGCCCTTGGGACTCCAGGCCGGTGTGGCGTTGTACTTCCCCTCGAAAGTCAAGCGCCGCACCTCCTCGTTGTGCACATCGATGATGAACACATTAGGATTTCCACGCCGATCGGAGACAAAGGCAATCTCATTACCGTCCGGACTCCAACTGGGATCGACATCGATCCCATAATGATTGGTTAAACGTTTATGGATTGTGCCGTCGGTGCCGAGCAGATAAAGTTCGGAGTTTTTATCCTTCGACAGCGTCAGTGCCAGCTCGCGGCCGTCCGGGCTGTAGCGGCCGCCGATATTCAAACCCTGCTTCATCGACAGCCGCGACTCGCGACCGGTGTAGATTTCTTTGCGGTAAAGATCGGGGTTGCCTTTGTCGTAGGAGGTAAAAATCAGCTCCTTGCGGGTCGGCGAGAAATCGGGATTGAGGACGATCGACTGGTGATTGGTCAAGCGCTGTGGATTATGGCCGTCGACATCCATCAGGTAGAGCTCTTTGCCGCCGCTGCGCTTGGAGATAAAGGCGATCTTGCTGGAAAATGGGCCCAGCTCGCCGGTGGTGCTGAGCAGCACCTGGTCAGCAAAGCCGTGGGCGATCCGTCGCACGTCCTTGAGCTTGCCGATGTAACGTCGCCCGGACAACAGCCGCCGGGTAATGACATCGTAGAGCCGCAGCTCGAGGGTCAGTTGGTCACCCTCGACCTTGTATCCACCCTTGATCAGCGATTCGGCGCCGAGCAGCCGCCACTGGGCGAAATCGACATCGCTGCTGCGCAGGCCGAGTCGCTGGGCATCATCGAGAAAGGAATCGGGATTGACCGAATCGAACAGCCCGGAGAGATCCAGATCGTTTTCCAGCACCTGCTGAAATTCCTTGATGATCTCCGGCCGCGCGGCCGCCATTGGCTGCAGCGGGGCAATCGCCAGGGGAATGGTCTGTTCGCCCGGGGCGCTGATTTCAATCTTCACCGCCAGGGCCTGCGAACTCAGACAAAGTATCGAGCTGAGTAGAATCAGGAGCGTTTTGAAAGTTTTCATCGTCGGTCCAACATCTCCTTCAGGTTAAAAACGATATGGAAATCCTCAGCTGAGGGAAGCGGCTGATTCAGCTGCTTGGATTTGTTGATCGCTTTGGTCAGCGAATCGTCAAAAATGGGATTCCCCGATTTTTTCAAAAAACGATAGTGCTGCAAGGTTCCTTGCGCATTATACACCAACAACACTTCCGCCTCGGGAGTGCCGCTGACCTGATGCTGCGACAAGACCCACTGCTGCTGGATGTATTCGCGGACAAAAGCTGTCGCACTGACGCCAGCCTCGTCCCCCTTGCCATCCAGCATGCCGACCGGAGCATCCTTGACCGGTGAGTTCAGCTGCTGACTCTCTGCCGCTGCCGCTGCCCGCAAGGCATCCAGTTTAGCTTTCCGGTCTGCTTCGGCCTGCTTCTGCTGGGTCTTTTTTCGCAACTGTTGCAGACGTTTCTGCAGCGCATTCTCCTGCGCTTTACTCACCGCCGGTTTTGGTTCCGGCTTGGGCTTAGGTTTGGCCTTGGGTTTAGGTTTCGGCTTCACCGGTTCGGGTTTAGGTTTGGGCTTTGGTTCCGGTTTTGGCGGTGGCTTGACCGGCTCCGGTTTTGGTTTGGGCGGAATCGGTTTGGCCTCGGGTTTTGGTTTGGGTGGGAGCGGTTTCGGCTTGACCTGCGGCTTCTCCGGGGCTGGCTGCGCCTGCTTGGTCACTGCTTCGGGCCGCCCGGCCTGGGGATTTTTCACCACCTTATTGACCAGATTGACCCGATAGACCGGCGGCTTGGCCGGGTCGCTCTTAGGGAACCAGGGCGAGAAATAGAACATCGGCAACAGGATGTGCAGGAGCAATGAAACCAGCAGCATCTGCCGAAAACCGGGCTCAAACACTGACTGCAGCTGCTGCCAGCGTTGTTTTCGAGACATTTCCATGGGGCGGTCGCTACTCCTCGGGGAGGCGGGTGACCATCCCCAACTTTTCCACCCCGGCCTTCTTGACCGCTGCCATCACCTGCACCACCCGACCGTACGGGACTTGCTGGTCGGCCTCAAGAAACACTTCGCGATCCGGCTTGCCTTTGAGGGCCTGCTGAATCACCGGGCCGAGCTTGCTGACCTGCTGGATTTTGGTTTTGCCGATGGAAATCTGACCGTTCTTTTCCAGGGTCACCACCAGCGGTTCCTGCTGAGCCGGCAAGCCAGGCGCTTCAGCCACTTCCGGCAACTCGACGGAAACCCCCTGGTCAAGCATCGGGGCCGTGACCATAAAGATAATCAACAGCACCAGCATGACATCGACAAACGGAGTCACGTTGATCTGCGACATACTGCCGCGCCGCCCGCCGGGACGGCCGCCACCAACCTCCATCTAGCGCCCCCGCTCCATCCGCTCGACGATATTCAGAAACTCCTGGCTGAAGTTATCCATTTCGCCGATCAGCACGTTGACCTTGTTGAGGAAGTGGTTATAGCCCATAACCGCCGGAATCGCGGCCGCCAGACCGATGGCAGTCGCCACCAGCGCTTCGGAGATCCCCGGCGCAACTACCGCCAGCGAAGCGCTGCCGGTCTCTCCGATGCCGTGAAAAGCGTCCATGATCCCCCAGACGGTGCCGAACAGCCCGATAAACGGCGTTGCCGAACCGGTAGTGGCGAGGAAGGTCAGATATTTTTCCAGCCGGTGAGTTTCTTGAGTGGTGGCGCGCCGCAGGGCCCGGGCGACGTTTTCGGTGGCATCCATCTCGATAGAAAAATCACTTTTCTCGGTCGGGTCGACGGTTTTTTTGCGGAGCTGCAGCATCTCCTGGTAGCCCTCGCGAAACAGGGTGGCCAGCGGTGAACTGCTGAACTGCTTGACCCCCTGACCGATGGCATCGAAACGCTTTTTGCTCCAGAAGAAATCGAGAAAACGCTCCGAATCCTTGATCGCTTTCTGCACCACAGTAAATTTGTAAAAAATAATCGCCCAGGACACCAGCGAGAAGTAGACCAGAATCAGCAGCACCAGTTTAACCACCGGTCCGGCTTGATTGACCAAAGCCAATAGATCCAAAAGCTTTCTCCTTTTCATTTAGCCGGCAACAGCCGCTCGGCCATAAAAGTCAAATTACAATTGCGGAATTATCCGGCAGCCTCACCCCTAAGTCAAGTCAGCTGGCGGTGGAATTGTTGCTGAACAGCTGCTCGGGCAGGTGCCGACGCAGGTAGGCTGCGGTCTGGCTGTGGGGGGAGCGCTGGAGAAAATCGACCAGGGCCTGCTGATCGTCCAGATCCTCCCAGGCCGGCAGCTGAACCGCGTTGATCTGCAGCTGTTCGATCCGTCGCCGGGTCTCGGCCAGGACCACGCCGGTACTCCAGGGGATAGCTGCAAACAACTCCGGCCGATGGCTTGATTCGCCGATCAGCACATAACCACCATCGCCGGCGGGGGCCAGCACCACCTCTACCTGCTGCAGAGCGGCAAACGCCTGCTCGATCAGTGGTAGCGGCAGATCGGGGGAGTCGCTGCCGATCAGCACCGCCTGCTGGTAGCCCTGCTGCAGGAACCGCTGCAGCGAATCGGCCATCCGCGCGCCCAGGTCCTGCCCCTGCTGGGGTAGCAGGCCAACCCCGGGAAAGTTCTCCGCAAACCAAGCCCGCTCACCAGCATAGCAGATCACCAGCTCGAAATCCGCGGCGCTCTGCAGCCGCTGCACGGTCTCCTGCAGGGCGCAGGCATAAAATTCGGCAGCCTGCTGGTGGGAGAGAGGCGGACAAAGTCGGGTTTTCACCTGCCCGGCCAGCGGCTGCTTGGCGTACACCCCTAAAACCGCACTTTTTGTCGTTTTTTTACTCGGGTTATCCACAGTATCCACAGGCTTTTCCACAGCTCAGGAGGTTTTCCCCTCAACCATGGCATAGGCCGAATGATTGTGGATCGACTCGAAGTTTTCGCACTGCACTTTGAACCAGCTGATGGAGCCGACACTGCGCAGCTTTTCAGTCACTGCCCGAACCATATCTTCGACGAACATCGGGTTGTCGTAAGCCTGCTCGGTGACCGCTTTTTCATCCTCCCGCTTGAGCAGCGCATAGACCTGACAGCTGGCGCAATCCTCAACCCAGGCGATCAGGTCCTCCAGCCAGATATGTTCCGTGTAACGGATCTGCACGTTGACGATACTGCGCTGATTGTGCGCGCCACGCTCGCTAATCTCTTTAGAGCAGGGACAGAGGGAGGTGACCGGAATACTTGCTTCAAGGACAAAATCGAATTGCTCGGACAGGGTCCCAAGCATGCGACACTGATATTCGAGCAGACCACGCGCCCCGGAGACCGGTGCACTTTTTTCGATAAAGTAGGGGAAGTCGAATTCCAGATGAGCACAGCTAGCCTCCAGCCGCTGTTTCATCTCGGCCAGAATCGTTTCCATATTCTCAACACTGATTTCACCATGGTAAAGATTGAGCACTTCGATAAAACGGCTCATGTGCGTGCCCTTGAAGTGCTCCGGCAGATCGACGTACATATTCACCCGCGCCACCGTGTGCTGCTGAACCCTTAGTTTGTCCTGCACAACGATCGGGTAGCGGATATCCTTGACCCCGACCTTATCGATGGCGATGTTGCGGGTATCGGGACTTTGTTGCATATCTGGCATTTTCGCCATGAGTGACCTCTTTTCAATCAGCGACGTAAGCCACCGGATCAACCCTGCCAGCATCGGCAAATCCTTTGAGCCGCAAGCGGCAGGAATCGCACTGGCCGCAGGAGAGCCCCGCAGGAGTCGGATCGTAACAGGAATGGGTCAGCCGATAATCGACGCCGAGGGCCATACCCTGCTTGATAATCTGGGCTTTGCTCAGATCGATCAGCGGCGCGTGAATCTTATAAGGCCGGCCTTCGACCCCCGCCTTGGTCGCCAGGTTGGCCATCTGCTGAAAAGCCTGGATGAACTCCGGCCGGCAGTCGGGGTAACCGGAATAGTCGAGGGCGTTGACACCGATAAAGATATCGGCGGCACCGAGCACCTCAGCCCAACCAAGGGCAAAGGAGAGGAAGATGGTATTACGCGCCGGCACGTAGGTCACCGGGATCTGATTTTCTACCACGCCCCCTTTGGGCACCTCGATATCGGCGGTCAGGGCGCTACCGCCCATCTGTCGCATGTCGACATCGACCACCATATGCTCTGCAGCTCCGATCAGCGGCGCATATTCACGGGCTTTTTCCAATTCGACGGTATGCCGCTGGCCGTAGTTAAAGCTCAAAGCATAGGCCGAAAACCCCTGGTCGCGGGCGATCGCCATGCAGGTGGTCGAATCGAGCCCGCCGCTGTATAAAACCACCGCTTTTTTCATGGTTCTTTCCTTTTTGACCCTAACTTCTAAAGAAACGTTAACCACCAAAACACCAAGGGAATCTGAAGCCAGATCTTCTTGGTGTCCTTGGTGCCTCGCCTAAGGGCGCCTATTCTGGTGACAACTTGCATTTGGTTTTCTTCAGTGGAGCTTAGGCCGATTGAAGTCGGCCGTCAACCCCGCTGGGGACGCCGTTAACCTCGTAAAAGTTGCCGGTTCCGAGTCGGTGCACCTTCAGCAGGTTGGTGGTTCCGGGGGCTGAGATCGGGCTGCCCATGGTAATCACCACCACGTCGCCTTTTTTTAGCAGGCCGGATTCGAGCACTGCCGCTTCAACCGAGCTAATCTGCGCCTCGGTACTCCCCTGAATCGGGACCTTCAGCGAACGCACCCCGCCGTAGAGGGCCAGCTGCCGCCGCACCAGGGTGGTCGGAGTGACCGCCAGGATCGGCAGGCTGGGGCGGTACTTGGCCACCAGGGCCGCGGTGCTGCCGGTCTGGGTAAACGCCAGGATGGCCGCCGCATTGACCGATTCGGCAGTGCGGCAGGCGGCCTGGCCGATCGCTTCTGCCAGGTTGTGGTAACCGTTGACTGCGGAAATCGGCTCAAACCGTCGGGCCTGGAGCAGGGCATCCCCCTCGACATCACGCGCCACCCGGTCCATCACCTGGACCGCTTCCTGCGGATGCAGGCCGGCGGCGGTTTCCCCGGAGAGCATCACCGCATCGGTGCCATCGAGGATCGCGTTGGCCACATCAGAGGTCTCCGCGCGGGTCGGACGGGGATTCTTGATCATACTCTCGAGCATCTGGGTGGCGGTGATCACCGGCTTACCTTGGGCATTGCACTTGTGGATAATCATCTTCTGGATCAAGGGGACCTTTTCCGAGGGCACCTCAACGCCGAGATCGCCACGGGCGACCATAATGCCATCGGCAGCCTCGAGGATTTCATCGAAATGTTCCACCGCTTCGGGCTTTTCGATCTTGGCGATCACCTTTAGCGGTGACTGCTGCTGATAGATCAGATCCTTGAGCCGATACACCTCATCGGCACTGCGAACAAAGGAGAGAGCAACCCAATCGACGTGCTGTTCGATGCAGAACTGTAGATCCTGCAGATCTTTTTCAGTCATCGCCGGAGCCGAAACTTTCACCCCTGGCAGATTGATCCCCTTGCGGTCCTTGAGGACTCCGCCGACCTTGACCTCGCAGCGCACTTTGCTGCCGTCGACGCCGAGAACTTCAAGTTCAAGCTGGCCGTCATCAAGCAGAATCTGGTCACCCGGCACCACATCCTGCGGCAGAGCTTGATAGATGGTCGGAATCAGCCCGTCGGCGCCTTCCACCTGCTCCGTAGTAATCCAGACGATTTGCCCAACCTCCAGCTGCTGCGCCCCGTTACGCATCAGGCCGGTACGGATTTTCGGCCCCTGCAGGTCACCGAGAATCGAGACTGCCCGTTTCTGCTGGCGGGAGAGGTCGCGGATGGTTTCAATCCACTCCGCTTTCTGGGCGACTTCGCCATGGGAAAAATTAAGCCGAAATACATCGACCCCGGCACTCAGCAAGGTTTTGAGCTGCTCCCGGCTTTCACAGGCCGGTCCGACCGTGGCGACTATTTTTGTGCGTCGATACATAGCTATTGATTCTCCTAGAGGCTATACTCAGTTGCATTGACAAGCGCGGCAGGGTAATGCAAATCCCGTTCGGTTTCCAGCGGAATTTCAATATCCTAGCACAGCTGCTGGTTGCTCCGCCTTCAACCTCCGTGGTATATAATCGTTTTTTGTCAGTTTCAGGTGAGCAGCAAAGCAATAAATCGCTTTGGCTGCCCGTTTTTTTATGATCTGACTCCATTGGGTAAACGGTGGCGGATACTCAGGACGCCAGAGATCAGGATCAATCTAGAGTATGAAAAGATTTCTCAAGTATTTCCTTTACAGCCTGATCGGGCTACCGCTGCTGGCGGCGGCGACTCTGGTCAGCGCTTATTATTATGTCTCGGCCAGTTTGCCGCAGGTCGAAACCCTCTCCGACTATCAGCCGCCGCTGATCACCCGGATTTACGCCGATGACGGCAGCGTCATTGCCGAATATTCCCGTGAGCGCCGGATTCTGGTGGCCTACGAAAAAATCCCCAAGCAGCTGGTCCAAGCGTTTGTCGCTGCTGAGGATTCCAACTTTTTCAAGCACCAGGGGCTCGATTTCCAATCGATACTGCGCGCGGCGCTGAAAAACGTCAAGGCCGGTGGAATCGCCCAAGGCGGCAGCACCATTACTCAGCAGGTGGCAAAAAAACTGCTGCTGACCTCGGAGCGGACCTTTTCACGGAAATTCAAGGAAGCGATTCTCGCCTGGCGGATGGAGCAGACCCTCAGCAAACAGGAGATCCTTTATCTCTACTTGAACCAGATCTATTTAGGCCACCGGGCCTACGGGGTCGAGGCGGCGGCGGAAAATTATTTCGACAAAAATGTCGAGCAGCTGACCCTGGCCGAGTGTGCCATCCTCGCCGGGTTGCCGCAAGCGCCGAGCCGCTATTCCCCCTACCGTCATTACGCAAGAGCGATGGAACGGCAGAAGTATGTGCTCGGGCGGATGGTCGCAGAGGGCTATATCACGGCCACCGAGGCGCAGGTTGCTGGCGAAGAGGCGGTGGCGATCAAACCACGGCTGAACAATTTACTGGAGGTGACCGCCTATTTCAATGAAGAGGTGCGTCGCTACCTGGAAGAGCGTTTCGGCACTGAACTGCTCTACACCGGTGGGCTGCAGGTAGAAAC
The DNA here is from genome assembly GCA_947259685.1 of uncultured Desulfuromonadales bacterium. The sequence goes on from CAMYNC010000067.1 coordinate 9,886, forward strand.
CAGCATCAATCTGGAAATGCAGCAGGTGGCGCAACAAGCGGTCAAAAGCAACCTGCGCCGCCATGATAAACGTCAGGGCTATCGCGGCCCGCTGCAGGTGCTGAAAGAGATCGAGCAGAGCGATTTTCTGGATTTACAGCGCAAGCAGGTGAAGGAAGATCCGCTGCAGAACGGCCGTCTCATCCAAGCGCTGGTGATCGACCAGCAAAAAGATAAGGTGCTTTGCCGGGTCGGCGATCTGGCCGGGGAATTTTCCATCAAAGAAGCCAAGTGGGCGGCGCCTGTCAAGGTGGTCGATGCCGCTACCCCCGCCAGCGGCAATGCCGGTGAGGAAAAGCGAACCCGCCTGCCGATCGGTTCGGTGATTGAGGTGCAGCTGGTCGACAGCAGTAAAAACCCACTCCAGCTGAAACTGGAACAGCAGCCATTGACCCAGGGGGCGCTGATCGCCATCGATCCGTTCAGTGGTCAGATCAAGTCGATGGTCGGCGGTTACAATTTCAACGTCAGCCAGTTTAACCGCGCCACTCAGGCCAAGCGCCTGCCAGGTTCGGCAATCAAACCGATTATTTACGCGGCTGCCCTCGATAAGGGCTACACTCCGGCCAGCATTATCCTCGATACGCCGCTGATCTACGAGAACCAGATAGTGGAAAGCGGAGAGCTCGAAGAGTGGAAACCGAAAAACTATGAAGAAAAATTTTACGGTCCGACCACCTTCCGCCAGGCTCTGGCCCATTCCCGCAACGTGGTCACGATCAAGATTCTGGAGGATATCGGCCTGAGCTATGCGGCCAATTATGCCAAAAAACTTGGGATCGAAACCCCGCTGACCCGCGATTTGACCTTGGGGCTGGGCTCTACTGCGGTCACGCCGCTGGAGATGCTCACCGCTTACTCGGTGTTCGCCAACGGCGGCATTCTGGTGCCGCCGACCTACATTACCCGCATCCGCGATCGCAATGGGCGGATTCTCGAATCGATCGATCCGGCCGACTTTGCCGGCGGCATGGCTGAAGACCAGCGACTGATCCGCAAGCCACCGCGCCGGGTCCTGTCGCCGGAAACCGCTTATCTGATCACCAACATTATGGAAAGCGTGGTGCGCGAAGGCACCGGCTGGCGGGCCAAGAAGCTAAAACGCCCTTCGGCCGGTAAGACCGGCACCACCAACGATCTCAAAGATGCCTGGTACGTCGGCTACATTCCGCAATTGGCGGCAATTTCCTGGGTCGGCTACGACCAGGAGCGCCCCTTAGGCAAAAGTGAAACCGGTTCCAAGGCTGCTGCGCCGGCCTGGGTGGAGTTCATGCAGCAGGCAGGCTCCCGCTATCCAGTGACCGAGTTTCATGTCCCGGACAGCATCGAATTCTATCCTATCGACCAGAAAAACGGCCTGCTGTTAGCCGAAGACAGTGAAGAGGCTCGCTATGAAGCTTTTGCGCCGGGCAGCGCACCGACCATCTACAGCGATGAAGAACAGCTTAAAGCGCGCGATTTCTTTCGACTGGACATGGAAAATCTCTAGGGGGCTGTCGGACTATTCTGGCTAATGCGAAAAATTGAGTGTTTGTGACCAGATTTGGGCTCGTTTGAGAGCCAATAGCCATAGCTATTGGTCGAAAAGGAGCTTAAATCTGGGCCAAAGAATCGCTTTTGCAGCCAGCTAATGGACAGTCCGACAGCCTCCTAGCCTTAGAAGATAAAAAATACCGACGGCCCATGGGTCCCAGGTAATGCAGGTTCTCGACCATTCCTAAATAGCCAACGCTATTCTTTCAATAGACAAAACCAACCTCCAATACCTGGATCGTGAGAATAGCGGGAGAATAATCTCATGATGCTGGTAGAATATTTTTAAGTGACCCATAAAACGGTCTCACCAACGTGAAGGGACTTCTGTCCCCTACGGCCCTTGTTTTGGTAATTTTTCCGTTTCGAGCCTGAAACCTGAATCAGTGAGTAAACGGTGGATGAAGCGTGCAAGTGCTTGGATTGAATGAGTGATGCTAAAATCTGAGCTGCACCCAAAGGTTCAGCGGTGATTTTTGCAGTGCTCAGGCAATGCAATGGTTTGTGCTATTCGCCGCCGGATACTCACTGATTCAGGTGAAAGTTATCAACTGGAGATTGTCATGGGACATGGCTTGACCAGAAAACTTTCTTTCTTTGATCGTTATTTAACTCTCTGGATATTCCTGGCCATGCTCCTCGGGGTCGGTGTTGGCTGGATGGCCCCCAGCATCAAGGTGGTGGTCAATACCTTCTCGGTTGGCACGACCAATGTCCCGATTGCCATCGGCCTGATTTTAATGATGTACCCACCTTTGGCCAAGGTAAAGTACGAGGAGCTTGGCGAAGTCTTTCGCAACCGCAAGGTTTTAGGCCTCTCGCTACTTCAGAACTGGGTCATCGGGCCGATCTTGATGTTCTTGTTAGCAATCACCTTCTTGAGCGGCTACCCGGAATACATGGTCGGCCTGATCATGATCGGTTTGGCGCGTTGCATCGCCATGGTCATAGTCTGGAACGAATTGGCGAAAGGCAATACGGAATATTGCGCCGGGCTGGTCGCCTTTAACAGCATTTTTCAAGTTCTCTTTTACAGCGTCTACGCCTGGCTGTTCATTACCGTCCTGCCACCACTGCTTGGCCTTGAAGGAGCCATCGTCGAGGTCACCATCAGTCAGATAGCGGAAAGTGTCTTTATCTATCTCGGCATTCCGTTTCTTGCCGGAATTATTACTCGTTACAGCCTGATCCCCCTTAAGGGGCGTGACTGGTATGAACAGATATTTATTCCAAAAATCAGTCCGATCACGCTGGTCGCACTGTTGTTCACTATCGTCGTCATGTTCAGTCTGAAAGGGGAACTGATCGTCTCCATCCCGATGGATGTGGTGCGCATTGCTATCCCCTTGTTGATCTATTTCATCATCATGTTCCTGGTCAGTTTCCTGATGGGGGTCAAGGTGGGAGCTGATTACAGCAAAACGGCAACGATTGCATTTACGGCGTCAGGTAATAATTTTGAACTTGCGATTGCCGTTGCTGTCGCAGTCTTCGGCCTGGATTCGGGGGTAGCGTTTACTGCAGTCATTGGACCCTTGGTCGAGGTACCGGCTCTGATTGCCCTTGTTAATGTCTCGTTCTGGTTACAGAAAAAGTACTTTGCCCAAGAGTTGCAGGCGGAAGATGCTTAGCCACCTCGCTTCTGAACTAGAGCTATTTGCCCATGGAGCCTCATCCGTTCCCAAAACTCGGTAACAACTCCCTAGGAACAAACGCATTGTAACCCCCGGACTGAACCAATGCTTTGCCCTTAGCGATATCTGGAGCGAAATAACGATCCTGATCGTAAAAGGGAACCTGTCGACGCAACAGGTGCTTGGCTTGCTCCAGTTTTTTTGACGTTTTCAGGGGGGCGCGAAAATCAACCCCCTGACAGGCAGCAAGCAGCTCGATAGCCAGAATGCCGGCCGTGTTGTCCCCCATCTCCATCAGCCTGCGGGCGGCGAAGGTGGCCATGGAGACATGGTCCTCCTGGTTCGCCGAGGTTGGCAGGCTGTCGACCGAGGCGGGGTGAGCCAGGGACTTGTTCTCGCTGGCCAATGCCGCAGCCGTAACCTGGGCAATCATGAAGCCGGAGTTGAGCCCGCCTTTTTCGACTAGAAATGGCGGCAGTTTACTCAGGTTGGTATCGATCAGCAAGGCCGTGCGCCGTTCGGAGAGGGCGCCGATCTCGGCCAGGACCAGGGCCAGGTTGTCGGCGGCCATGGCTACTGGTTCGGCATGAAAGTTTCCGCCGGAAATGATGTCCCGCGCCTCGGAGAACACCAACGGGTTATCGGAGACGGCGTTGGCCTCGGTGAACAGGATTCCAGCGGCATGGCGGATCTGCTCTAGGCAGGCCCCCATGACTTGCGGCTGACAGCGCAGAGAGTAGGGATCCTGAACTGCCTCGCATTCGCGGTGCGAGTCTTCTATTTCACTGTGCTCCAGCAGTTGCCAGAAAGTAGCGGCGGCATCGATCTGACCAGGGTGCCCGCGGACCTCATGGATACGCGGATCAAAAGGGCGACGGCTACCGAGAGCCGCCTCCACACTGAGACTACCGCTCACCATGGCTGCGGCAAACAGATCCTCGGCGGCGAACAGTCCTTCGAGAGCAAAGGCGGTAGAGGCCTGGGTGCCGTTGAGCAGCGCCAACCCCTCCTTGGGGCCGAGGGTGATCGGTGCGATCCCGGCAATTTCCAGGCCGCGCCGCCCCGTCCACCGCTCGCCGCGGTGGAAGACCTCCCCTTCGCCGAGCAGTACCGTACTCATGTGGGCCAAGGGCGCCAGGTCGCCGGAGGCCCCGACCGAGCCCTTCTGCGGAACACAGGGATAGACCTCGGCGTTGAGCAGTTTCAGCAACGCCTCGATCACTTCGAAGCGGATTCCAGAATAGCCTCTGGCCAGGCTGTTAATCTTTGCGACCAGCATCAGGCGCACGGTCGCTTCGGCCATCATCTTACCGGTTCCGGCGGCATGGGAGAGAACGATCGACCGCTGCAACTGCTCGAGTTCCTGGTTCGGTATCACCGTATTAGCCAAGAGACCGAAACCGGTGTTGATGCCGTAGATAACCCTGCCCTGGGCAATGACCTCCTTGACCGTATCAACCGACTGGTCAATCTGCTTACGGCAACCGGAGACCAGACTCAAAGCGACCGGCTCATGCGCCACCCGGCGCAATTGCTGCAGACTCAATTGACCGGGATTCAGATCTAATTCGAACATCTACTCATCCTCCAGCATCGGCAGATCGAGGCAGTTGTCGCGAGCACAATCGATGGCGATCCGATAGCCGGCATCGGCATGCCGCACCACCCCAATGCCCGGATCGTTCCGCAACACCCGCTCGAGTCGTCTGGCTGCGGCATCGGTGCCATCGGCGACGATCACCATTCCAGCATGTTGACTGAAGCCCATGCCGACCCCACCGCCGTGATGCAAACTCACCCAGGTTGCGCCCCCGGCGGTACTGAGCAGGGCGTTGAGCAGCGGCCAGTCGGAGACCGCATCGGAACCATCAGCCATCCCTTCGGTTTCCCGGTTGGGGCTGGCAACCGAGCCGGAATCGAGATGATCGCGACCGATGACGATCGGGGCCCCCAGTTCCCCACTGGCAACCATCTCGTTGAAGGCCAGGCCGAGGCGAGCCCGGTCCCTGAGACCGACCCAGCAGATCCGCGCCGGCAACCCCTGGAAATGGATGCGTTGCCTAGCCATTTCGAGCCAATTGTGCAGCTGGGGGTTGTCGGGGATCAGCTCCTTGACCTTGGCATCGGTCTGGTAAATATCCTCTGGATCACCGGAAAGTGCCACCCAGCGGAACGGCCCGATCCCTTCACAGAACAGCGGCCGGATGTAAAGGGGGACAAAACCAGAAAAGTCAAAGGCCTTGGTCACTCCTTCCTCTAGGGCCACTTGGCGGATGTTGTTGCCATAATCGAAAGTCACGGCACCGCGTTGCTGCAGTTTCAGCATCGCCTCGACCTGGACGGCAATGGAGCTGCTGGCGGCCTTGACCACTGCCTCCGGATCTTCCTGCCGCAGGCGTGCCGCCTGTTCCAGCGACCAGCCCTTGGGCAGGTAACCGTTGAGGGGATCGTGGGCGCTGGTCTGATCGGTGCAGACATCTGCAGTGACTCCACGTTTGACCAGTTCCGGCAGTACTTCGGCGCAGTTTCCGAGCAGACCGACCGAGATCGCCTGCTGGTTGCGACAGGCCTCCTCGATCTTCGCCAAGGCCTGATCCAGATCGGTCAGCTTGTGGTCCAGGTAGCCGGTCGCCAGGCGCTTATCGATGCGCGACTCGTCGCATTCCACCGCCAGCATGGCAAAGCCGGCCATGGTTGCCGCCAGCGGCTGAGCGCCACCCATGCCGCCCAGGCCACCGGTCAGAATCCAGCGGCCAGCGGGGCGACCTGCAAAATGTTTTTTTGCCACCGCGGCAAAGGTCTCATAGGTCCCCTGGACGATCCCCTGCGAGCCGATGTAGATCCAGGACCCGGCCGTCATCTGCCCGTACATCATCAACCCTTGGCGATCTAGCTCGTTGAAATGTTCCCAGGAAGACCAGTGCGGCACCAGGTTGGAGTTGGCAATCAGCACCCGTGGGGCGTCGGGATGGGTCTTGAATACCGCCACCGGTTTGCCCGACTGCACCAACAGGGTCTCGTCCAGCTCCAGGCGTTGCAGCACCTCGACAATCTTGTCGAAGCAGTCCCAGTCTCGGGCGGCGCGACCGATGCCACCGTAAACTACCAGCTCTTCAGGGCGTTCGGCGACTTCGGAGTCGAGGTTGTTCATCAGCATCCGCAGGGGCGCTTCGGTCAGCCAGCTTTTGGCACTTCTCTTCGCGCCCCGCGGAGCACGAATCTGACGCCGGGTGTTGAGCCGTTTATTCATATGTCTTCCCCTTTGCTGCTTGCTGATTCTTCATACAAGAGCTCTCGCACCAGCAGATGACAGAGCCGGGCAGCCACCCTGGCCGTGCGGGCATCGATATCGAATTCTGGGTTGTATTCGGCGATGTCTGCCAGTTTGAGCTTGGCTCCGGCCTGGTTGCGGATGAAACCGAGCAGCTGTTCGAACAGTTCCAAGGGTAGCCCCCGCGGGGCCGGGGCACTCACTCCAGGAGCGACGGCCGCTGGCAGCACGTCCAGGTCGATACTCAGATAGAGGCTTCCGCAGCGGCTGATGAATTTCTGCAGGCGTTTCTCGGCGACAGGCAGTTTCCGGGAGGTGAGTTCTTCGTCCTTAAGGTAGGCCACGTCAAGGGCCGCTGCCCGGTCGAACAGGGCGACAGTATTCGCCGTCTCACTCACCCCGAGACAGAAATAGGCAAAATCACTCCCGTTGGCTTGGCATTCCGCAGCCATCTGACGAAAAGGGGTGCCAGAACTGGAGACTGGGTCGCTGCGCAAGTCGAAATGGGCATCGAAATTGATGATGCCAACCGGAGCTGCTGGGTCTTCGCCCAAATAGCGGATCAGGCCGAGATAACTGCCCAGGGCGATCTCGTGCCCGCCGCCGAGCAGGAGCGGAAAATGTCCCTGTGCCAACAGCTCTTCGACCAACCCAGCCTGTTCTTGTTGCAGGGCTTCGAGATTCCCATCCTCGGGGATCAGGTTGCCGGCATCGTACAGCGGTCGGTGCAGATGCCAGGCCTGGTTCGACAGAACCTGACGGATCGCATCCGGTCCGTGCCGGGCGCCGGGACGCCCCTGATTGCGCTTTACCCCCTCGTCACTACAAACCCCCAGCAGAACAGTCCCGGGCGTTCCTCCCCCCTGCGGCCAAGGTGTGACCGCTTGATGCCAGCGCAGCGCCCTGCCGGTTTCAGTATCGGTCCGCCCCTGCCAGAGAATCATATCAGCCTGGTGATGCATGAATGATCTCTCCCTGAAAAATCCGCTGCCGCGGCCGGATACTTCCCACCTCTCCAGCCAGTTGGGCCGGATGGTCGATATCCCAGAGCAGCAGGTCCGCCTGTTTGCCGACGCTCAGCATCCCCAGGGAAGCCCCTAAACCCAGGGCCTTGGCGGCGTTGCGGGTCACTGCGGCCAAGGCCTCTTCCGGGGTCAGACCGAAAAGGGTGCAGCCCATGTTCAGCATCAGCCGGATCGACGCCAGGGGGCTGGTTCCCGGATTGAGATCGCTGGCCAGAGCCATGGGGACCCCATGACGACGCAGCAATTCCACCGGCGGCCTGCGGCTTTCCCGCAGAAAGTAGAAGGCTCCGGGTAGCAGTGTGGCCACCGTCCCGGCGGACTGCAGCGCCGAAACCCCGGCCTCATCCAGATACTCAAGGTGATCGGCGGACCAGGCACCGAAACGGGCTGCCAGTGCAGCAGCACCGCTGGGTGAGAGCTGCTCAGCATGAACCTTGATCCCCAGTCCCGCTTCCCGGGCTGCAACAAAGATCTGTTCGCTCTGCTCCAGATTAAAAGCGATCTTCTCGCAAAAGACGTCGACCGCATCGGCCAACTTTTCCTCGACCACCCGGGGCAGCAGTTCCTGACAGATCAGCTCCACATAGCGGTCCGGTTGTTCGTAGAACTCAGGCGGCACACAGTGGGCGGCCAGCAAGGTGGTGCTGACGCGAAGCGGATATTCCCGGGCCAAAGCCCTGGCAGCCCGCAACATCTTGAGTTCATCAGCGATGGTCAGTCCGTAGCCGGACTTAATCTCGACGGTCGTGACCCCTTCGGCCAGCAAAGCTTCGATACGCGGCCGGGCTTGCGCGACCAACTGCTCCTGACTCAGTTCCCGGGTGGCCCTGACCGTCGCAAGAATGCCACCGCCAGCCCTGGCGATCTCTTGGTAACTTTCCCCCAGGAGGCGCTGTTCAAACTCCCGAGCCCGGTGACCACCGTAGACCAGGTGGGTGTGACTATCGATTAGCCCAGGAGTCAGCCAGCCCCCCCGCCCGTCGATTACCTCACCGGCGAAGTTGGACAGATCGACCTTCACCATCGGCAGAATCACCTCAATCCGGCCCTGGCGAACGCCCAGTGCCTGATTGTCCAGCAGTCCGTAGGGCGAAGCAACGACAGGATCGAGGGTTGCCAGCTTCAGGTTGATCCACAAACGCTCACAATGTGAAAACTCGTCTTTAAGCATCTATGCCTTTACCTTTCAGACAAGTGTTTGCGTTGAATGATTAAGATTATTATAGCGTACTCCGATAACCGGGCGAAAAAACTCAATGGAGACCAAATGAGAGTGCCGAAGGTGCATCCCCGCGACCTGAAGATCAATGAGTTTATCTATCTGGGCGGCGGCCTCGGCGGGTGTTAAGTGAGTTGGCGCCTCAGTTTCATCATGCAGCTTCTGATCCCAGGCGTTAACTGAGTTATGTTCGTCTTTTCAAGCCAGCAGGCGATTGCCATCTCATTAAGTTCTGATAGAAGTAAAATACATAGAGCAAGACAATATAGAAATCCCGACAAAGCCAATCCTTCCGTGAGGGGGGGACGGAAAGCAAGGGGTTATGTACCGGGAGACAGGTCGGTTTTCAGGCGAAAAGTG
>CAMYNC010000068.1 GCA_947259685.1 uncultured Desulfuromonadales bacterium
ATTTCAAAACCTCCCCCACCCTCCTAAAACTATGCCCATAATCAAGTGGGCCATGCGGCATCCGGTTCAACTTCGCGTTCATCTCATCAATATCAACATCCCCCAGACCACCTTCATCCTGGACTCTCCATTTGATGATCTGGGCCATGTCATTCATGGCCACCAGCACACTCCGATCACTGGTCCTGGTAAACACCAACTCCAGGATTTCTCCCAAAGCCGAGCGAAGCAGAACAACTATGTGTATATGTCACAAACAGTACTACTGAATGCGTAGAGCCCGCCTTGGTGCTAAGGTTTATATGAATGTCTTGAATAAAAAGTAATCTCTGAAGGACGATGAGATATGCAAAGCGGGAGCAAGAAAGCGGCGGTTATTGTCAGCTATATTGTATGTGTTTTAATTCTTCCGGCCGCCTTAACACTGCAGACAGTAGTCGACCCTGGCATCCTGGTTGTTCAATCGGACAACCCAACACCACTGGGCTACACAGTAAGTCTGAGCCTGTTCATTCTTCCCATATTATCGATTGGCTGGTGGTTTTTCCGAAACCCGAAAATTCGTATGCAAAAAAAAGCGTTCATTTTGACAGTGGCGCTGCTGTTTCCGTTAGGAGTGATATTGGATGTATTATTCGCAAGCGCTTTTTTTGTTTTTGATAACCACAATGCTGTTTTAGGAATTTCACTGCCCGCAGTCAATGGGCGCATCCCTATAGAAGAAATTATCTTTTATCTCAGCGGCTTTATTGCGATCTTGCTTATTTACGCTTGGGGTGATGAGCTATGGTTTGAACTATATAACATTCCCGATTACAAAAATGAGTCACAAAAACTAGAGAAAATTCTCCGCTTTCATCCCAGTTCACTCATCATAGCCGCTCTGTTAATTGCCGGTTCAGTAAGCTACAAAATCTGGTTTTCCGGCGAACCCGGTTTTCCCTGGTACTTTATCTATTTGACCGTTGTGGCCCTGGTGCCTTCACTCGGTTTCTATCATTGCGCCAAGAATTTTATCAATTGGCGCGCATTCAGTTTTACGCTCATTATCATCGTATTGATCAGCCTGTTATGGGAGGTCACCTTAGCCTTACCATATCAATGGTGGGGATTTCAAAATACCGCAATGACGGGAATTTATATTGATGCTTGGCATGGGTTGCCGATAGAGGAAATCGTGCTCTGGTTTTCCGTGAGCTATGCCACCATTATTCTCTACGAAGTTATCAAAATCTGGCTGGCATCGAACAAGACAATCAATCAGGCATTCCTTGGGCGCCATTAACCCATTTTTTTCGGCAAGTAACAGACCTGGGCAACGCCGCCCCTTCGAGTGCCGCCAAGTGGAGGAGATTTTCAGCCAGCAGCCCAGGGACGCATGTCTGAGCGTAGCGAGTTTTCGTATCCTTCCTGGTTGGCAATTTCCACAGTGAGGAAACCCCGGAGGGCCTGGTGAGCCATTCAGCTGACCGAGCGAATTGATTCTGAGGGATTTTGATTTCTATTAAGGCATCGTCGAGGAAGGCTGAGCCGCGGCGCTCCGTCGACGAGTCGCAACACAGACAGGAGTTAAAAGAACCACCAGCAAGAGTTGGGATCAGCCGATTGGTTCACCTTGAGTGGGGCGGCCTTCTTTGGTTACTTTCTCTCGGGCGAGCAGAGAAAGTAGCTCGCCGGGCGGGGCGACTCCCGCCGAAGTTGATTTTAAAGGTATCATCCCCAGGCGCGGATCATTTGAACCCGGCGGGTGTCAAGATAGTTATCGCCTCAGTCTTATTATGCCGCTTCAGCAATTTCATCAGCATCATTAATAACCATTGTATGGCTCAGGCGTTGCGACTGCGAAACGATCGAGTCAGTCCGACCTCTAACGACCATTCGGTTCCTGCCGGTGGATTGAAAGTCCAATGCGCTCGGCCTCCGCGAGCGCCCTTTGCGCATCGTCCGCTTTCCCAGCCTCCCGCAGGGCGATGGAAAGCCCGAAGTAGGCTTCTGCCCAATCGTCCCGGAGCTCAAGCGTTTTTCGGAAAGCGTTAATTGCTTCCTGTGATTTGCCGCTTTCCAAAAGTGCTCTGCCTAAATTAAAGTGGGTCAGGCCCGATTCGGGAGCCGCTTCGACCGCAGCACGAAAGGTCCGAAGCGCCTCGTCTGACTTGCCAAGAGCCCACAGAACTTCTCCCAGGCCGTTCAGTACATCTGGCCAATCGGGAGCGAGTTCCGTGGCCGCGGTGAAACTGGCGACCGCATCGTCTAATTCCCCTGCATCCAGGTGAGCATACGCGAGACCATATCGTAGCTCAGGCCAATCCGGTTCCATCTCTCCTGCACGAGTCAGCACCTCCTTGGCCTCTCGACTCCGACCGGTTTGTCTCAGCGCATTGCCAAATTCCAGATGACGGTAGACGTTATCTGGCTCGAGCTCCATGGCTTTTTGAAATTCTAGAACCGCTTCTATATGCTGACCACCCGTCCACAGTGCCCACGCAAGGCCGGAGTGGGCTGCGGGCTTTTTCTCGTCGGCCGCCGTGGCGAGCCGATAGGACTCGATCGCTTCTCCAAGATTACCGACATCGAAAAGAGCCGAGGCAAGATTGAGATGGATATCGTGACGTACCGACTTGGATCGCGGCTGGAGAGATGTCGCCCGGCGAAAAGCGGTGATGGCCTCGTCGAGACGGTTTTGATTTCGGAGAGTCACTCCGAGGCTCATCCAAGCTCGCGAGGCAAAGTCATAACCTAGACTGTTATCCGCGGGGTCCTCGTCCGTGGGAGCATTCTCCACTGTTCTCCGGAAGATCTCTATGGCTTCGCCAACCTCACCCTTCTTACGTAAAGCCAAGCCGAGGTGGTAAAGAGTATTTAGGTCGTTGGGCTTACCATCGATGCGCTGGCGATAAGATTGAATCAGCGCGTCGAGCTTCTTGCCACTAGCCATCATTCCTCTGTCCGTTGTAATTGTGCAGCTGGGTTGAATGGGCGGCCTGGCCCAATCAAGATGGGGACTTTTCTCCACCGAATTTGGCCCGCCGGGGAACTGTGGCTTTTCAGGAAGGGAATGAGAAGCCGAACCTGGAAAAGCAGGCTCTGTCTGCGGCTTGCCTCTTTCGCCCGTGAGGATCTGAACGATCCTGGCCAACAAGTCGTTTTCGGCTGTCTCTTCCTCCAGGCCCACCAGATCAATATAGACCACGGCTGCCAGCAAGCCGGATAGGGTGCACTCTTGGACCCGGACGGGAATCAAAAGGCCTTTTTCGCCGGTCGGGTCCTGCTTGAATGCCGCCGCCCATTCCGGTTGGGTATAGAGGGCCTTGAGGTAGTCCTCGGAAAGAACGGCGATGGTGCGTTCGGCTTCTTTGGTGGCTTTATCCATCTCCAGGATGAAATTGCCCCCGGCCTTGAAATCCCACGCCTGGATGATGCTGGTGTATCCCGCCTCTTCAAGCTGCCAAGCGATCCACTCCGCCCATTTGCGGTCGGCTTTGTTGTAGCTGATGAAGAAGTCGGCCATAACTTTCCCCCCTTAAAACCCAGGTGAAATGTAAAGGACAGATTGAATGATTAAAAGTCTAACGAAATTGATCGGTTTGGTAGAGGAAAAACTTGGGTTTGATCGGATTTTATTGAATTTTGCACTGTTCTTCCCCCATGTGAGCGCCGCCGGGCGGGACGACTCCCGCCGACTTTGCTTCTGAAATAGCATCGCTAGATTCTAATCTTTGATTATCCCCTCCATTTCCATCCCAAACCTGCATAACCGTACAGACATCGTAACCTTTACGGACAAGAATCTCCCCAAGGAATGGCCTATCGGCACCCTGCCCCCAGCTGCGAAACTTTTTTATCTTTTTTTTTTGAATCTGTAACCAACCTGTAATCGCTGCCCCCCTAAACTCTCGATTAACCAAGCACATCAAATCGCCGAGAGGAAGATGGTCGCGTCACTTGGCCACTTCCACCAAACTTAATTTTGAGTGGTTTTGTATAGATGTCCCTGGGATCTTTTCAGGGCCTGCGCTCTGCTACCGCTTGCGAGGCAACCGAGAGATCATTCATTTACCTTGGTTTCCAAAACTGGAGAAATTGGGAAGAGCGTCCCGCCACTTGTGGATCAACGTGATTTTTGATGACGAGATTGTATTGTCTGTCGGGTTTTTTATTAAGCTAAGGAGTTAATCATTATGAAAGCGATTCTCAGTTTAACTCACAATTGCAACCTCAACTGCCCCTATTGCTACTCAGGCAAGAAATTTAAAAAAAACATGTCTTTTGCCACGGGAAAGAAGGCCATCGATTTTGCAATGGGGATGGCAAAGCCTCATGAACGACTGGAGTTCGGCTTTTTCGGAGGAGAGCCCTTATTGCAGTTTGATTTGATACGCAAATTGGTTGCTTATATCCGCCATAGAGTAAAAAAGAAATCTAATCCTATTGATCTTAATATCACGACAAACGGAACGTTACTCACTCCAGAGATTTTAGAATTTATTAGGCAGGAGAACATCGGTCTTTGTATCAGCATCGATGGACCAAGAGAAGTACATGATCGTAATCGAAAATTTAATAACGGGGTGGGGAGTTTTGCAACTGTCATTGAGAAAATAGAATTGGCCAAGTCATCTGTACACAAGATACAGGTCAACGCGGTCTATGACCAAGATAATATTAATACCTTGGCCGATACAGTGAAGTTTTTAATTAAACTTGGTATTGGGGCAATTCATGTGAACCCTAATATATCGACGGCATGGGACAAGGTAAGTTTCGAGCTATTAGAAAAGAGTTACAATGCAGTGGCCGAATTGTATATAGATAATTATCGAAATGGGCGAGAAGTGGCCATTAATCTAATTGACAATAAAGTAATCGTATTTCTTAAAAAGGGTTATGATTTGTCTGACCGGTGTGGAATGGGTGAGACAGAATGGGGAATCGCTTCGAGTGGCAATATTTATCCGTGTGAACGATTCATCGGTGGGGATGATAGTAACGAGTTCTGCCTTGGTAACGTCGATACAGGCTTGGATGGTACTCGCCGCTGTAGAGTATTGAAGCGCCGAGGGAACCATAATGCAGAATGCGCCACGTGTTCGCTTCAGAAGTACTGCATGAACTGGTGTGGTTGTACCAACTTCTTCATGACTGGTGATCCTCGTCTGTCGAGTACCTTCTTATGCCTAAGCGAAAAAGCTTCCATCAAAGCAGCCAACCACGTTCTCAATACGCTAAAAGAAGAAAATCTATTTTTAGATCATTTTTATCGATACTTAGTAAAGGGGCGCCAATGCCTAGAAAGCAATGCGGACAAGGAGAAAGTCAATGACAGAGAAAATTAAATTTAAGACGGAAATAGAGTTTCAGGGGACACCGGACGAGTTAGCCAGAGTAGTAGAGGGACTCAATAACCTCCCGGTACGGATTTCTGTAGATAGATTTCCATTACCATTCCCTTGTCCTGGCGGCTGGCCTATCCCCTTGTCCCGGATAATGTCTGATGAGCGAATAACGGAACTTATCGAGGGTCGTCCCAGCTTTTCGGCAAAAATCCTCAATGGCATCAATGGAGGCATCCGAGACGCCCATCTGCATTTCCAGGATAAGGTCGTGTTAGTTGACAAGGAAGGGTTCAGCAAAGTTGTTGGTATGGCCGCTGAGGGACTTGCTCAGGAACTTGCCGCCAAGGCCAACTATCCAGAGACAATTGGTGCTTTGCGTGGACTTAACGAAGTGGCAGGTAGATCATAGGCAATTTAGAATCAGGCCTACAAACAAAAAAGATATGTGGGTATTTCACCCAACCATTGGGCATTGGCGCTCCTTCTATCTTTTGATTGCTCTGCTAAAAAAAGAAATAGAAATGCTCGCCCCTGAAACCTGGCTATCTGACATGGTCAAGGGGGAAAGGAAGAACCAACGAAAAACCCGTAAAGATTCAGACATTGCAAAGTTGGTTGCGTTGGGAGCCAAACTGGCCTCATGCGATGAAGAAGACTTATCAGTAGTTGGGAATGTTGGGCCCCTCCCCTCCCTTCCATCCCAAACCTGCATCACACTACAGACAGCGGAACCTTTACGGACCAGAATCTCCCCAAGGAAGGGCCTATCCGCTCCCAGCGAACCTTTTTGATGGCGCGCAAACGACCGACGAGGAAGAGTATTTTTCCTTTTCGAGAAGTGGACTGAGGTTCTGTGCCGCCTGAATCGAATCTTCCCGTCTTCATTGCTGTCTATAACGAGACCAAAATATAATCTAAGTATTATTTTTCCCTTGTTTTAAATAATATCTATGTTATAAATATTCCAAAGAAAAATAACATAGGGATTATAAATTGAAATCTAAACATCGCCAAATTATGCGAGAGCAGCTGGATAATACCTTTGCTCAACTGTCCAAGGTCAAGGGATTGCAACCACCAGTCAAAGGGTGGTTGCGTTCGATCCGTGAAGCGTTGGGGATGACAGGTAAGCAGCTGGGCGAACGCATCGGCGTCAGTCAGCCGCGAGTCGTACAGATGGAGAAGGACGAAATCTCTGGTGCCGTCACCCTGAAAACCATGCGCCAAGCCGCAGCGGCAATGGATTGCATCTTTGTCTATGCTGTCGTTCCCCGAACCAGCCTGGAAGATACCATCCGAGAGCAGGCCCTCAAAGTAGCCGAAAAGCGTCTTTCCCGTACGTCCCATACGATGTTGCTCGAAGATCAACAGGTGTCGAACGATGAGCGGCAAAAGATGCTCCAAGCCAAGATCGATGATCTGACTCGCGAGATGCCGAAGGATTTCTGGACGGAAAATGATGGATTTTGACTATCCCGAAGGGGCAACACCGATCGACCATGATGAGGCACAGGGTCTTTTGCTGCCCCATATCAGAACCAAAACCGAGCTCGATCGCTGGGAGCAGGAGAACATCCTTGAGGCGGAAGACACCGTCTTCAGGCGGCGGCAAAAGAATGTCCTGACCGAGAAGTATGTTTGTACTCTACATAAGAGAATGTTCGGACATGTCTGGCGCTGGGCAGGTGAGTTTCGCTGCAGTCAGAAAAACATTGGGATCGAATGGGTGCAAATACCAACCGCCCTGCGCCAGTTATTCGATGAGGTGAATGGCTGGCTGGAGTTTAACTCTTTTCCGCCTGATGAGATCGCAGCCAGGTTTCACCACCGGCTGGTCGCTATTCATGCGTTTCCCAACGGCAATGGGCGCCATGCCCGCCTGATGGCCGATATTATCCTGGTGCATTTGCTTGATCGGCAGCGCTTCAGCTGGGGTCAGGATAGCCTGACCAATGCCGGCGACTGCCGGCGCAGCTACATTGATGCTTTGCGTGCCGCCGATCGGCACGATTATGAGCCTCTACTGGCCTTTGTTCGTTCATAAATTCAAAGAGCAAGAAAGACCACAGACCCAGGAGCAATTAATGTTCGGCAACCTGAAGAATTTTAAAGCCATTCTGCGGGAGATGTTTCCGGTCATTCCCCATGTGAGTGCCGCCGAACGAAGGGTATTTCAGCCAGCAGCCTAGGGACGGATGTCTGAGCAAAGCGAGTTTTCGTCTCCTTGCTGGCTGGAAATTCCCAGAGAGAGGGAACCCCGAAGGGGCAAACGTTGGGGCGGCCTTCTTTTGATGACTTTGCTTGGCCGAGCAAGAAAAGTCATTCGCCTGGCGGGACGACTCCCGCCGACCTTACTTCTGAAATAGCATCGCTAGATTCGAATTTTTGATTTTCCCCTCCCTTTCCATCCCAAACCTGCATCACCGTACAAACATCGAAACCTTTACGAACCAGAATCTCCCCCAGGAACGGCCGCTCCGCCCCCCCCCTCAAACTCGCCCCAAAAATTGCTGAAAGAAATGGCTTCGGGGTCAAGTCATGCAAAGCCGCAAACATGTCACTGCAAACCTAGGCCACTTAAACTTCACCTTCTCTTATTGGCTATTCTCTGCCCTTCTTT
The DNA here is from genome assembly GCA_947259685.1 of uncultured Desulfuromonadales bacterium. The sequence continues at coordinate 7,954 of CAMYNC010000068.1, forward strand.
GGCGAATTCGCCTGACCAATACTGGCAAAACTATGGCTGCAAAAATGACAAGCCAAGGCAAAGGACAAAACGGAAAACAGGTCAACCGCTCTATAAACTCTTTGATATTCAGAAAAGTACCTTTGTCAGTTGCCTGCTGCCATTCTCCATTGAACACCGAAATACGGGTCTCTGGTGGCACGGGTAACAGCATTGTTTCAAGCCTTACATAATTCGAATGAATATAACCAAGGTTTTCATGGACTTCGAGAGTGGGATGGGGCGGATTCTGTTGGTGAAGCACCAGGTGGTCAATTGGAGAATTGTGTGGTGTCACAATTGCTGAGATTGCTGTAATTGTATTTCGATCTTCTGACAGCGTGACCGTTCTATTTACAAAGGCTGGGTGCGCATGTGAAAGTGTCAGTGGACTTTCACTGCGAACCGCTGTGCCGCCAGTGATCTGCAAGGATTCAATATCTGAATCTATGGCCTGGCCAGCGGTAACAGCTGCATTACTTAACCACAACTCTGCCACAAGGGGGATGTGAAAATCATCAGCGGGTTGTTCGGTCACTCTAAATTCATATTTGACTGCGGCGTTCACTGAGGCGGTGAACAATACCCCGACAAAAACGAAAGCCAATCCCAGATGGATAGCCTGCCGTTGATTCGCCATATTCGCCCCCTCTTTTTGCCAGCGATCGCTGCAACACCTCAACCGTTGACGGCTTCGCGGGTAGCTCTTGATTTTCGGGCCGGTGTATTTAACTAATACCAGAGCATCATGAGAGTTCAAGCCTATAGCTGGGAAGGAATCTGGGGCAGGATTCAATTCGATAACAGGCAGCCCAGGGACGGATGTCTGAGCGCAGCGAGTTTTCGTCTCCTTGCTGGCTGGCAATCTCCGCAGTGAGGGAACCCTGAAAGGGCAAACGGTGGGGCGCATCTCTTTGGTTACTTTCTCTCGGGCGATCAGAGAAAGTAACTCGCCGGGCGGGACGACTCCCGCCGAACTTGGTTTTCAGGTTGGAAACTGAGCTTGATTTCTCCCTCCCCTACTCCCACCTCACCACATAACCCCAACCTCCCCAGCATCCTCAGGAACAATAGCCGAAATCGGATCAAGAACCCTCTCAACATCCCCAATAGACAACTCCGCCAGAGCCCCCTGCCCTCCCTTTCCATCCCAAACCTGCATCACCGTACAAACATCGAAACCTTTACGAACCAGAATCTCCCCAAGGAATGCCCTATCCGCACCCGACTCCCAGCTGCGAAACTTTTTTATCTGTTTTTTTTGAATCTGTAACCGACCTGTAATCGCTGCCCCCATAACCTCCTGATTAACAAAGTAAATTGCCCCGAGGCAAATTGGGGACCGAGAGGAAGTTGGTCGCGTCACTTGGCCACTTCCACCAAACAGGAAACTTAAGAAGAAAAAAGGAGGATCGCCATGCCGCACTATGCACAAGGGACAACAGGTTGGACGAAGCTGAAGAGTTACCAGGCACTATGGGACCCGAAGATCGATCTCGGAAAATTCTACTTCACAACATTTAAAGGTGTTCGCCAGGAGACGCCGTACATGACCGCAGAGAACTTCGCACGAGTTCTCGACATCCTGCGTAATGAGGAACCAGTTTACGGTAATGCCAGCACGGGATCGGTAACCACGACAACCGAGGAACTCGGGGAAGAGGAATCTTGATCAACTGCGGAGGCTCTCCAAACGAGAAGCCAGACAAAGTCAACTCTTCGGCGAAGAGGTGAGTCGAAGACGACGGGTCTGTAGAAAAGGATGCGCCAAAGAATATTAATCCTTTTGGTACGTTCGGCCTTTTGGTTTGACGGACTCAAAGATGACCTCATGCTTCAGATACCCTAAAGAGAGGAGGTGCTTTATTGAGAACCATTACTCGGATGATTTCAAATCAAGCGAGAACTATCTAAATCAAACGAAAGGAGGATCAGATGGCAAGGTTTGGCGTTGAAGGCATACGATATTTTAGTAATGCGCGAGCTGCTAGCGTTAGCACCGCCGGGGATTTGACCTATACATTTAATCGTTGCAATGGTTTTGATAGCAAACTCCGGGGTGCAGGCCATACTCGCAATTTCTATTGGGCAAACACAGATTGTTGGGAAACAGATATACGTGATTCGGATTTGGGAGGAGATGATGTCCACTGGGTCGACGCCATTGACATCTTTTGGATTGAGACTCACGGAAACAATACAGCAGGAGGCCAGGCAAGATTGCTCTATGACACCCCACATGATAATTGGCGAACTTTTTCTGGCCAGTGGCAACTCGGTGAAAATTGGAATGCTGAGTGGGTAATGGCTTACTCATGCCATACTGTCGATCGCGGTAATGTCGGAGGGTTATGGAATATCTTTTCCGGAATGCATATTTACTGCGGAGCCTGGGACGACATGTGGGCTGGCTGGACAACTGAAGAATGCGGTGAGGATGTGGGTGACAATTTGACTGATGGTGACACTGTGTCAGAGGCCTGGATAGACGGTGTTTCAGATTGGTGGCATGACAACCACCCCATAACTGTTTGTGTCGGTAATGCGGCCACCTGGAATGGAGGAAATATCCGCTGGGACCTAAGCTATCTTAATCGGGATCACTTATGGGGCCATGGCAATGTGGACCCGGATTTACCGCCATCTCAGCAGGCTTGCTTACTATGGCGTTGGGCGGAGGGCTAAACCATGAAAGAAAAAAAACTAATCGAAAAACTGGTTAACAGCGTAAAAGATGTTCCTTTGGAAGCAGAAATTTTTGCAATACGACAACATTCTTTGGAAGAGTTAAAACGGCGCACAAAAGCTTTTTTGGCAATGGTGGGAGACGCATACAACCTGCCACTTTCAAGAGGCGACTGGATTGACGAACAGGGTCGCACACTCATCCGTTTACCTCAAGGAGCCCGAGCGGTGATTTTTCACGCATCCGGGGCGATGAAGTTTGTGTCGGGTCTGAATCCAATGGAAGCACTCTTCAAGAAGACATTGGAACGGGAAGAGCTAATAAAACTTGTGGAAGAAACAGCTGACAGCCTCAACATTTCAACGTTTGTCAAAAAAAACGAGTCTTTATCTTTTGAACGGCTATGGCAAATTAAGGCTTGTGCGGCCGATCGAAAAGGGGAAGCTGTGGATCCCGTCCTTTGCAGGATTGTTGGCGCTTATCGTCACTTCGTTGCTGATTTACCCGTGTGGGGCGCGGCGTCCATTGCAATCAAACTTGCAGAAGAAAGGAGACTCGACTCCTTAACCGTCCAGATTCGTCACTCCACCGACGAGGTCATTAATAGAGAAAAGATACTCCCACCTGAGGAGGCAGCCCGCCAGATCATTCTGCAGCTTAAAACACTAATGGGCAAATCAGAAATTCCCGTTAGTGAATTTGCCAAGCTCGATGAGCTGCACTTTGGCTACCTCAGCCTTACAAAACGAAAAGTTCAACGCGTTTTAGCCCCGGCCTACATCACATCTATTAGGATAGTTGGACAGGAAGAAGCTCAGGCTTATTTATTCGCAATACCGGCGACAGATAAAAACTATCTACCCTTGTGCCGGTCAGGAAGTGAAGCACTATTGACCCCCTTACGATGTGCTGGGTAGAAAGCATTTTAGCTGAAAAAATATTGTTGTTATTGAGGTGACATTCTTAAGAGAATGTCACCTCAACGGATAATAGGTTAATTGTATGGGAGGTGAATTATGACTATCACGAAAATAGGGCTTCTCACAGATTGAAGCGTTAATTCTTCCACCCATATTTGTATTCCAAATCACCTGTCCCCTCCCATGTGAGCGCAGCCGAACGAAGAAGATTTCCAGCGAGCAGATTTGGGACGGATGTCTGAGCGCAGCGAGTTTTCGTGCCCTTGCTGGATGGAAATCTCCGACGAGGAACAACACCTTCTCCTTAGCGAGAAAAGGCCTGAGGTTCTCAGCCATCCCTTCACCCCGAGCTTTCCCATTTTGATCGCCATAGTTGGGAAGCCGATGCCCTCGTTTCGGAGTATAATTACGATATTGTGGATGCCGAAGCCTGATCAAGGGAGCCCCATGTCGTACAGACAAAGTCTTGGCTGTCGGACGTATGTTTTCGAGGATCTGAAAACCCTTCTCGCCAAGGCGTCGCCGGCCCGCTCTGGCGACACGCTGGCAGGCCTCGCTGCGGCCACCACCGAGGAGCGAGTTGCTGCCCAGATGGCACTGGCCGAGCTGCCCTTGACCACCTTCCTCACCGAAGCAGTCGTCCCTTACGAAACGGATGAAATCACCCGGCTTATTCTCGATAGTCACGACGCTGAGGCCTTCGCTCCAATCAGCCACCTGAGCGTCGGCATGTTCCGCAACTGGCTCCTTTCAGAGGCGGCCGACAGCGACTCTCTGGAAGCTCTGGCTCCAGGCCTTTCCCCGGAAATGGTGGCTGCCACCTCGAAAATCATGCGCCTGCAGGACCTGGTGCTGGTGGCCAGCAAATGCCGGGTCGTCACTCGTTTCCGCAACACCATCGGCCTGCCGGGACGCCTTTCGACCCGGCTGCAGCCCAACCATCCCACCGATGATCCCAAGGGGGTCGCTGCCAGCATCGTGGATGGCCTGTTCTACGGCAGCGGCGATGCGGTCATCGGAATCAACCCGGTCACCGACAACCAGGAGGCGGTCTCCAGGCTCCTCCATCTGCTGGATGAAATCCGGCAGCGCTACGAGATCCCCACCCAGTGCTGCGTTCTAACCCACGTGACCAACACTCTCAGCGCCATCGGCAGAGGTCTTCCCGTGGACCTGGTTTTCCAGTCCATCGCCGGAACCGAAGCGGCCAATGCAAGTTTCGGCGTTTCCCTGGCCCTGCTTGACGAGACCCACCAGGCCGCCCTGGCTCTGGGGCGCGGCACCCTCGGCAACAACCTCATGTATTTCGAAACCGGCCAGGGCAGCGCCCTTTCGGCCAACGCCCACCACGGAGTCGACCAGCAGACCTGCGAGGCCCGGGCATACGCCGTTGCCCGGCGCTATCAGCCGCTACTGGTAAATACGGTGGTCGGATTCATCGGCCCCGAGTATCTTTACGATGGCAAACAGATCATCCGGGCTGGCCTGGAGGACCATTTCTGCGGCAAGCTGCTCGGTCTGCCCATGGGCTGCGACATTTGCTACACCAACCACGCCGAAGCTGACCAGGACGACATGGACAACCTTCTCACGCTCTTTGGGACGGCCGGCGGGACCTTCATCATGGGGGTTCCTGGCGCCGACGACATCATGCTCAACTACCAGAGCACCTCTTTCCACGACGCTCTTTACCTGCGCTCCCTCCTCGGTCTGCGTCCGGCACCCGAATTCGCCGAGTGGCAACTCCGAATGGGGCTCACCGATGATCAGGGGCTGCTCATTCCCGTCGATAAACGCCACAAGCTTCTGGAGGGCCTCGCATGAAAGAGATGACTACGCCGGGCTCACCGGTCACCCTGGATCCCTGGGCAGAACTGAAGCGATATACCGATGCCCGCATCGCCCTGGGCCGATGCGGCGTCAGCCTTCCCACGGCAAAGCTCCTGGAATTTCAGCTGGCCCATGCGCGGGCGCGGGACGCCGTTCACCAGCCTTTTACTTCAGAGGAGCTCACTAGACAACTGGCAGAGCTCGGCTTGACCACGATTGTGCTGCACAGCGCCGCCGCTGGCCGCCGGGAGTACCTGCAAAGGCCCGATCTCGGCCGCCAACTGGCCCCTGAAAGTAGGGAGCACCTCCAGTGCAGCGGCCCCGCAGCCGGGGATGCTCCTCTATACGATCTGGCGCTCGTGGTGGCGGATGGTCTCTCCGCGCCGGGAGTCCATGCCAGCGCTGTTCCTTTGGTCAGGGCCTTTCTTCCCCTCGCCCGAGCCAGGCACTGGCGCCTGGCTCCCGTCTGCCTGGTGACGCAGGGGCGGGTTGCCATCGGAGACGAAATTGCCAGCCTTCTCAAAGCGCAGGCGGTCGCCATTTTAATCGGCGAACGCCCAGGGCTCAGTTCCCCCGACAGCCTGGGCATCTATATGACCTACGACCCGACTCCGGGCACCACCGATGAACGTCGCAACTGCATTTCGAACGTGCGCCAAGCCGGACTTTCACCTGCTGTTGCGGCTCAGAAACTCTGCTACCTGACCAGTGAGGCCTTGCGCCGCAAGCTCTCCGGAGTGAATCTAAAGGACGAACTCTCGCTCCCCGAGCTCTCGCGTCAGATGACGAAACTCCTGGGGGAGGACGATCGTTCAACGGCACAGTGACACAAGAAGATATAGGGAAGCATCCCAGTTTTTTGACCTAGCTGCCGTTCGGGTGCGGGGAGACAGAGCCTCCGGGTCGGGGATTTAAAGCGGAATATGCAAAACGTCCATTGGTGATTTGTTGAGGGTTTTTCCTCCCTATCCCCTGTGAGTGCCGCCGAACGCAGGAGATTTCCAGCAAGCAGATAACGGATGTCTGAGCGAAGCGAGTTTTCGTCTCCTTGCTTGCTGGTAATCCCCATAATGAGGGAACCCCGCAGGGGCAAACGATGGGGCGCATCTCTTTGGTTACTTTCTCTCGGGCGAGCAGAGAAAGTAACTCGCCGGGCGGGGCGAAACCCCGCAAAAACTTCCAGAATCGTTGTTCCCTCTTCCACCTCTTTACCTTTTCTGCCAAGCAGCTCCCTGCTATCATAAATTTTCCTGGGGAAACCACTGAAACTCCCATTGAATACACGACCTATAATTTTCTGCTTGGGATGCTAAAATCAGTATCTCAACATTGATTCGGTTCTCATCACCCGGCCATTAAACTTCCTATAAGGCTACCGGACAAATGAGCCATACCTCTTTTGCAGATTTTCTCGAAAACTCTGACTGCATCCTCGGCGAGGGTGCGGTCATCGAGCGTCTCCGGCGAAACAACGACCTGGAACTCGACCCCTTTCTGGTCAATTCGGCCTTTATCTATGAAGATGCGCAACGCTTAGCCTTGGAGACCATCTGTCGGCAATACCTGGACATAGGTCGGGAGTTCGACTTGCCGCTCCTGATGTCCACACCAACCTGGCGGGCGAGCCGGGAGCGGATCGAAGCGAAGCGGCTGGCTACGCCGGTGCCGATGTGAATGGCGACAACTTCAGGTTTCTTGATGCGCTACGGAAGGAGTACGGAGGCTACGCAGAGAAAGTTGTCATTTGCGGTTTGATGAGCTGCCGCGGAGAAGCTTATGGTGCTGCTGACGCGCTGTCGGTTGGCGAGGCGCATAAATTCCACACCTGGCAGGCTGAAAGGTTGGCAGACGCAGGGGTTGATTTTCTCCTCGCTGCCACCCTTCCGGCTTTGAGCGAGGCAATCGGCCTGGCTTTGGCTCTTGCCGCAACCGGTCATCCTTTCATCATGAGTTTCGTGGTTCGCCCTGAAGGGACACTGCTGGATGGTACGTCACTGAGAAAAGCCATCACTTCAATTGATGCCGCCGTGACTCCACGGCCTTTGGCCTATCTGATCAACTGCACCCATGCCTCCTTTGCCAGAGCAGCTCTGGATCATAAAGACACTTCTTCTTCCCTGGTACGGCAACGGACCATCGGCCTGTTGGCCAATACTGCTGCACTAAGCCCCGAACAGCTGAACGATAGCCCCAGTCTGGTGGAGGAAGATCCGAAGGCCTTCGGCAAAGCTGTCGCTGGGTTGCACCGGGAACTGGGCTTGAAGGTTCTGGGTGGCTGCTGCGGAACCAACGATCGGCATATTCGATCTTTAGCCGCACAACTTGCAGCAGAAATCTAACTGATGTCTGAGCGCAGCGAGTTTTCTTATCCTGGCAGGCTGGAAGTCACCAGAGGGAGGGAACCCCGTTTATGTGTTTTTGGTTTTCTATCTTCCAACATAAATTGTAGTTAATCGGGGAGGCGGTCACCGTCAAAACTTACTAGTTTTGCGCCCTCTTCTCATTCATTGTCAGCATGACTGGCGTAACGGTCGCGGGGAAGCAGCCAAAGAAACCCACAAAAAGACATCTAGTGCTAAAATGGTAGTCTAGACAATAATTGCTCCATCACTAAGTAAGGGGTAGGTCTATGCTGCTACATATTGTACACAAAGATGGCAGGTATGATTTTGTGAATACATCGGCGCTGCCATCCATGATTGAAGCCAGGGAGATCATAAAATTCAAGCGATCTGACGGTTGGGTAAATATTGATTCGCCGTATGTTCGCAAGGCTGGCAGCCCCCAAAACCATACGGGCCCAGAGAGAAGATCGCACCACTATACGGGCTCTGATAGAAGGCTGCACTAAAGTGCTGATCCATCCTGCTTGGCCGCAACCCCCAAATTGGTGACGAAATAGAAATCCCCTCTCGGAAAATTCTGACGTTTAAACCTAGCCAAGTTCTCAAGGGAGTCATTAACGGAAATGAGACTCTTTTCCGTTCCCCCACTTAGATCAAAATATCCAGCGAAAAACGCCCACGGCTTCTTTAGCCCTGGGCGTTTCTCATCTTTTGCAGGAGGGCTCTGGTGAAAGATTAGTTCACCGCAACCTTGAGCTGCTGCCCCGCTTTAAACTTTGCTGCTTTTGATGCAGGGATATTAAGCAATTCACCTGTTTGAGGATTTTTCCCGGTCCGCGCTGCACGCTGTGACACGCTGAAAGTCCCAAATCCGATCAAGGATACTTTATCTCCCGCTTGAAGGGCCTCAGTGATTGACTCAGTGACAGCAGCCAACGCCTTTGCCGCATCTGCCTTACTCAATCCCGCCTTTGTTGCGATTGCATCGATCAGTTCAGATTTTTTCATTCTCTTCTCCTTTGTGTTGGTTTCAACGACTGAATACTTCAAGTCGCGTTATCCCAAGTGAACTTGCCACTTCTTGAGCAAAGGCTATTCTAGCTGCCCTACTCTGTCACCTTCAATATAGATAGACAAATAATCGGACCAGCGCCCCCGACTTTCAACGTTTCCGCTCCGGCCCCTTCTGAGACGGGGTCTGTTGTTTAGTCTTTTCCTGGCGCAGCTGCTTCGCAAGCCGCTCCTGGATCTGGTGACGCTCAGTCTTAAGGGCGGGCATGGTCTTGACGAATTTTAGGACATCTTCTGCAAGGGTTTGATCTTGTGGATCTGAACTTTTTGCAAGGTCTTTTGCGACGGTCAACCAGCCTTTCCGGATGCCGGTTTGCCGGTGTTTGATTTTCTCTTCCCAGGGCCTTCCCTCTTCGGCTTTCTGGCTGTGTTCATTGAGGGCTGCCCTCACCTTGGCTTCATCAACCCTGGGCCGTTCTCCCCTCTTTCGTAGCGAGAGTATGGCTTGGCGGGTTGGTTTGCGCACGACGCCACGCGGGGCGCGGGCGGTGGCTTCGGCCTCGATACCCTGCTGGCGGAGTTTTTTAGCAAAGGTTTCCCGCCACTTCTGCGGTTGCCCCTTTTTTACATGCAACCTGGTGCCATCATAGCCCAGGTTTTTCACTGTTAAATGGACATGCGGGTGTTTTTCGTCTTTGTGCAGGACGAAAAGATATTGGTGGTTTTCGGCAAAGGTGTCTTTGGCGAACTCACGCGCCGCTTTCTTGACTCCTTCCGGGTTGGTTCCGGGTGGCATCGAAAGGATCAGATTTGTGCTGTCGCGGGTGTTGCGGTTACGCTTACCGCCATCCTGAATCCATTCTTCGGCAAATTCCGCCACGTCCTCACGCCCAGAAACGATGGAGCCGCGTTCGTCTTCGGCTTCAAGTTTTCCTTTCCGGGTGATGTAATCAAGGTGGATTCTCAGGTGCCCTCCCCCTTTGGCGTTCCCGGTCATTTTCACCATGACTTCCGGGGTGCGTCGGACCACGCGGGAAACGCGGGCTCGGGCGCTCCCGAAATTCAGGTTTTTGGCTTTGGCGCGACTGGTTTTCGGTTTACCTTCTAACAGCCCCTCGGCTAATCCGTAGGCGGCATTACTCATCGTCAATACTCCAACGGTTCATGCTTTGGTCGATCAGGCGGGAGACTTCGCGCCGATGGGCTGCAAAATCACCCGCAAGCTCTTTGATCTCAGCTCGCTTGAGCCGTTCCCCTTCCCGAAAGTCTACGTTGATTGCGCGGGCGATTTGGTTGAGGTTACGGCCGATGGCGGCGAGTTCCCGGTTTGATTCTCGTAAGACCTCGATCTCGGCAGCGCTAAAGGTCGGCTCCCGAAAAAGAACGCTTCGCACCAGGCCGACAATCCAGGCGGTGTGCCGGGTGAATCCATCGCCTCGGCTGCGCTTGGTCATGCGGTCAAATTCCTTCTTGGTGAAGCTTAGGGTGGTTCGGGAACTGCGGTCGATCCGTTCCGATTCTAGCCCCTCTCCTTTCACACCTATGACCTGGTTGACCATCCGCCGCAGCAGTTCAGTTTCGGTCATGCCTTGAGCTTTGGCAAGATTCCGAAATGCTGTCTTTTGATCGCTGTCAACTTCGGCTTTGATCAGTGGCATTTTCTTCGTTTTTCAGTGAATGAAAAATTTCGTTTCGGGGAGGGGGGAACAATGAAAAAAGTATAAAGTATCTTTTTATGCTGTCAAGCGAATCCTGCACTATTCCCCCCTCCCCCTAAAATTTTCGTTTAAACGAAAATTTTAGGCCTTCCCTGCCATCAACGGGCAGGGAAGGCCGTGGGGCCGAAAATTCTTTGCATCCGGCCTGAGCTACCCACAGGCAAACGGGCCGCAAGCAGATATCCACAAAGAGCCGGGGGAGCCCTAGCGCGCCACATTGGCGCGGCTCCCCCTGGTTCGCTGCGCTCACTCTCTTTATGGATATCTGCGGCCCTACACGCTCAGGCGTGTTTGCCTATGGATAGCTCAGCATCCCTGCCCCTCGGGGCAGGAGGAGCGCACCGATGAAGTGGCGATAAATCCGCGCTATTTTGCTGTGGTGCCGATAGAGAAAGTCATGCAAACCATCGTCCATGAGCAGGTGCATTTATGGCACCACCATTTCGCCAAGCCTGGCCGGCGCGGTTATCATAACCGCCAATGGGCGGACAAAATGGAAGAGGTCGGGCTGATCCCCTCGGCAACGGGGCAACCAGGCGGCGACCGGACCGGGGATAAGATGAACAATTATATCGCTGCCGACGGCCGGTTCGATGGCTCATGCCGGCAGCTGGTAACGACATCAAGGTCTCCTGGATGGATCGCTTTCCAGAGGTCGGCAGTTTAGAGCTGGTCAGCGGCCCGGCGCTGGAATTGGAAGGGGTTTCGCTTGCTGAAAATTTGGAGCTGGGGCAACCGCAACCGAACAAGTCTAACCGGGTGAAATGCTCCTGTCCTGGTTGCCGGGTCAATATCTGGGGCAAGCCAGATTTGAACCTGACCTGCAATGATTGCGAACTGGTCTTTAATCCTCAGTGAAACGCTGAAAAGCGGCTGTCCAGATTGAAGGAGGGGAGCCAAACAGAAAAGGCCCCAGGGGTTGGTAGGGGCCTATCGCTCCAGCTCTTGCGGTTTCTGTTCCTGCTGTTGCGCTGCCATGATCTGTGGTGAACGATTGGGTTTACCGTATTCGAGATTATAGGATAAACGGTTGTTGGTGGTCTCCATGAACTGCTCTTGGTCTTCTTTGTTTGCAAAATGCCTTTCGGCATATTTCCCGGCCAGGCCTTGAACAAGGAGAGCATCACGAATCGTTTGATCATTGGGATACTTCTTTAAAAGGTCTTCCGTTGCCAGGGCTTTGAAATCATCGGCCTTGGCCCGGAAATGACCGGTTTTTCTTTCAACAAATTGAAACTCAAGCCCTTCGGTCGGGACCGCGTAACCCTCTACAGTTTTACCGGTTTGAGCGTTTTTGACCGTTGCCAGGGTGGGGTCTTCATAGGTTTTTTCCTTTACCTCGGCGCTGCGGCGGCGCTTATCGGAATCAGTAACAATGATTTCCACTTGAAATTTCCTTCTGGGGATGAGAACCGGCTTAGCGTTCCAGCTTCGGCGGTTTCTGCTCCTGCTGCTGGGTTTCCTTGATCAGCGGCGAGCGATTGGGTTTGTTGTGGGCGATATTGTGAGCCAGGCGGCTATTCGTCGTTTCCATGAAACGCTGTTGATCGACCTGATCGGTAAAATTCTGCCCCACGAATTTTCCGGCCACTTCCCGAATTGCCAAGGCATCGAGAATCGCTTGATCGCCTGGATATTTTTTTAAAAGATCTTTTTTTTCAGAAGTCAGAAAGGTTTTTGCTTTCTCGATGTGGTCTTTATCTATTCCACCACTTGCCTTGATTTGCTTGGGATCGAGCTTGTTCAGTAACCGCTCGGTCACCCAATGGGGTGGATTATTCAGATAAATAACCGTTTTCCCTTCCTTGATCGCTGTAATTAACCGCGTTGGATCATTGTCGCTTGAGTTGTCATAGACCTGGGCCAGATCAGATTGCTTGATTGCCTCTGGCAGGAGGTCCATAACCCGCTCATAACGGGACAGGGTTTTTTCTTGCGGAACATCATGCCCGCCCTTTTGTACCCGATCCTTTACCCGCTCCAGGTTTATTAATGGGTCGTCTGTGCCAACAAAATAAAAACGAACATCATAACCGCGCTCTTTTGCCTCGCGCATAAAATCAACTTTGCTCGGATGAGACATGACCGACTCAAAAGAGAGACTACGACCATCATTCAGCGCCGCCTGGCGGCGTTGATCAGCTATGGTTTGAGCTGTTTTGTTGGCGGTAAAAAAGTCTTGTGGGGTAGGGGAACTCTGGTTTTTTAATAGCTCCTGCGTGATTTCATCAGGATTGATATATTCCCCAAGATCTAAACCTTGGGAACGTAACAAATCTGTGGCGGTGGTTTTGCCGGACCCGTTGGGGCCGGCGACAACCACCAGAAAAGGGGATGGTTTTTCAGTGTCCTCCATGTTTCAATCCATATCATTGCATTGAAGGCGACTCTGGCCCAAAGGGCCGAGCTTCTGCTTCATTAATCAAAAAGCGATTTTACTTTTCTTCGGGCTCCTGGTCTAGCACCTTCAAGACTTCTTCGCGGCCGTCGGGCCAGGTTCGAATAATCTTGCCGTCCCTGGAGCCGGTTGTCGGCAGGCCCATTGCTTTCGACTCAGCAACAGCCTCACGACCAGCGGCAGCAAACAAGGTTGCCGTCTCTTCTAGCGTTAGATCAACTAAGCGACGTTTTTTCATGGTTAACCCTAGTTATAGGTTTGATCGTCTTCCGCGTGTTTTAGACCATACGCAATTCACAATGAGGAATAATCACCCCGATAAACGCCATGAATCAATAGCGAGAACAAGGTTCATAGACCCCCCACTTTCTCCTGGATATTATCAATATTTAAAGGTTCTGACAAGAAAACCCTATATATAGACAACCTTCAGACCCTTTAGAATCCGTCAACAGAACGAGCCCTAAAATTATCGCGGTTAAAAGTATGCCGCCAACGACAATCCAAGGGCCAAGGGTTTTAACCAGGCTTGCGGAAAGAGCAACCCCGGCAAAGGAAAGCTTGCCGATATCGAAAAAGAATTTCGAGGGTTCTTCTCTCTGCTTTTTTTTATTTAATCTCACACCCCATTTCATGACGCTGCCTCTAACCTCAAGTCATTGAAATTCTGAGACGCACCCGCTGGAGGTTTTCTAAATGGGGCTCAAGTCCTTTAAGCTCTTCCGGCAATCAAAACCATGAGCAACCGCAATAACTATTTCATCAGCAATAAGACCTTCAAGCATCCGCTCAGCAAGCTTGGCCTTGTCCAGCTCCGGCGCCTTTAAGTCTTCCATCGTTACACCACTCAATTTAGCTTCCTCCCTCATCATTATTTTTAGGTGCATACTCTTGAATCGCTCGGCCAATGGCATCAACACAAGATGGCACTTTATTTTTTTCACATACTGGACCGTCATAAGCTGGTTGCTTGTGACAACTAATACCCCTCAACCCTTTAGCAATGTCCAAGGGATCAGCACCGCTCCGAAGAGCAATAGAAGAGATAACCGCCATGCCCGCTGTTGTCGCAGAAGTACAACCGCCCCCTTTTCCTAGCCGAGTAAAAATTTCAAATATTTTTCCATCCTTAACTGTGATCTGGATGTAGATCTTGCCGCAAGGACAGGGAATTTCAGGGGTCGCGCTGGGTAGCTTCTTTGGTCTGGGCTGTTTTGGTGTCATTTCTCTTATCCCTCCTTCGTTGCTATGTGTATATAATAGTAATATTATATAATGCAGTCAAGCAAAATATGTGGAAAAGGTATTTATTTTAGGTAGTTAAGTTGGCATGAGCATTGCGATTTTCCCTTATTAACAAGCCTTTGACCTGCCCGCTTGACGGAGCGGGCGAACGTGCCGCCAGTGGATCCGGACTTCCCCCCGCGACTCAAAGCGCTTGATGCTTTTAAGCTGTGGGGTTGCACTGAGGCGGCTTTATGCCTGAGTGCCGCTTGTGGGCAGAAGCCGGAGCCGAAGGCTCGGGTGAATGCCCCAGGCCTGCGCCCTCGATCTTCCAGGCCTGTGCCCCCAGATCGTCCATAGGCAAATGCAATAGGACCGCAAAGCCCCAGGAAGAGGCGAGGAACGAAGCTAAGGGGGAAAGCGCCCTACATAAGGGGGAAAGCGCCCTACACAGCGCACGTTTCCCCCTGCCCTTCCTGGGACTTTCGTTCTGCGGGCCGTTTGCCTGTGGGCGAGCTGGCCCCGAAGGGGGAAGGGTTTGACCTGGTTAGAAGTGCTTTGTTTTAGCTATTTCGTTTAAACGAAATAGCTAAAACAAAGCACATAAGACGTGGATCAGCTAGGCCGTTTCCCTGTTTTTGGTTTTGTGTCTCTAGGGTTTTCCCAATCCACGGGAATAATAATCCATTCGACCGCCGAAGGCGGGGCAAGGCGAAGCCGCAGCCGTCTTGACAGGTTCTGCCCTTGGTGAGACCATCGACAAAGCCGGCAGCAAAAAACTCCGCGCCGGACGGGACTCGAACCTGCAACCTTTCGCTTCGTCAAGGCGATGCTCTATCCGTTGAGCTACCGGCGCATTTTGCCGATCCACCAAGGGCAGGTTCTGTCAAGACTCGAATACAAACAGCAGGGGTGGGTGGGGGATTGGGAGGTTGACTTTTCCTTGTTTTTTAGTACATCAACAGCAGTCAAGGCGATGTTGAGTTACCGAGTTTGAAAAGAAAAACCCCCTCAGCGCGAGGGGGTTTTTCTTTATTTAGCAAAAAAATCTTCAGCAGTAGGTAAATTAAATTTTAACCCTCCCTGCAATCTCCTGCAGGCGCTTAGCTGCAACTGCCCTAAAGTCTGGGTCAGTAACTTTTTTGAGGTAGTTTTCCAGTGGACCCAAGAGCCGTTCAAGCTGCTCATAAAGCGCCGTTTCCAGGTCTTCCCCAGGTTTCCCCGGAGAATCAGCCGACGATAGATTTTCAACCAGCGCAGAACCGGCGACCGGCGACGAAGTATCAGCCGTTAGAGCCGAAACCGAAGGCTCTTTCCCCTCTGCCCCTGCTGCGGCCAGGCCCTGGTCCTCGACCTTGGCCGGCAAAGTTTTTTGCTCTTTTAGATCTGCGATAAAAGTCTTAACTTCGGCCTGTGAAATCTTGCGATCACCCCGGCAGAAGGATTCTACATCGTCCGGAAAAATCTTAGCGGTTCGATGCAATGCAGCCAAGGCCTGAATGTCTCGGTTGCGCGAAGAATCATAGAGCTCACGAACGCAATCAGGCAGCTGAAAGAAAACCGCATGATCAGAAACGTAGCTGGCAGGCTTGCCAAGCATCTTGGCAATCTGCCCTTTTTTGTCTCCCGATTCTAAACGGCGCTCGATGAAGTGAGCGATTTCCAGCGGCGTCAGATCCTCGCGCTGAATATTCTCAATAGCTTGATCATAGCCATTATGATCATCATCGATAAATGCCGGGATCTCGGTTTTTTCAGCCTTAAGGCTCCCCCAATAGCGGCGCTCGCCGTGATTGATATAGTAGATCCCGGCCTCGTTTGCCGGCTTGACCGAAATCGGACTTTTTACTCCGCGCTCGCGGATCGATGCCGCCAGCTCGGCCAAGCGCTCTTGGTTGATCTCCTGGCGCGGCTGATCTGGATCCGGCAAGATTTTATCAAGGGGGATCAACAGCGGCTTGCCGCTGCTGCCCGCTTCCAGGTCGGTTTCTGCCAAGAAATCAGCGGGGTTAAATCCATCTAAACCGCTTAAATCAACACTGTTCATAGGTCAATCCCTCCCACTTTTTCAAAAACAACTTTGAAGGCAGCTTTAAATTCTTTTCCGGCTTCTGCTGCTGCCGATTTTTTAAGTTTCCAGACCGGTATCCCCTCTGCTAATGCTTCCGGAATCGAGGACCGAAAGCCGATTTTCGCCGGGATAAGAAGGTCACTGTAATTCTTGACCAGCTCTGTAAAGGTGGCTTTTTGCCGCTCTGAGCGGGAGTTGAAGCGGTTGGGTAGCATCCCCAAAAAGTTCAGCTTCGGATTAAATTTCTGCTTAACGCCAAAGATCGTTTGCAGCATCATTTTAATACCGTCGATACTATATTCTTCCAGCTCTATCGGGGATAAAACATGATCTGCAACCACTAGGGCGGCGGTCATGCGCAGGCCCAAAGAGGGCGGAGTATCGATCACACAGTAATCAAAAGAGGTTCCAAGCTTGCCAGCCTGCTGTTTAAAATGGTTGATCACCTGGGCACTCTGGCGCTCTATGTCGGCCATTTTGGGATCGGCGGCGATCAGGGTGATGCCCTCATTTGCAATCACCTTAACCGGCCCTGCCGAGAACAAAGAACTGGCGACCGCTCCGCAACCGTGAGGGCCAAGGGTCTTGCTGGCATTTCCCTGGGGGTCGATATCGATAAATAAAACCGACTTTCCCGCCTCGGCCAGCGCCATAGCTAAATGAATACTGACGGTGGTTTTGCCAGGCCCGCCCTTTTGATTTGAGACCGTAATGGTTTTCATTTGAAATCCCTTTTAGATTCCAGCGGCTAATAATTGAGCTGCAAATAACCTCGATCAACGAGATAGCCGCGAATAATAATCTGTACCAGCCGCGCAAACACGCCCTCAGTTTCGACCGATGCTTTTTCCTTGATTCCCTGAACCACTTCTTCAGTCAAAGAAACCGGCTTGTTCTTAGCGGCCCCCTCTTTAATTGAGACCCAACAGACTGGATAGTTTTGTGGATCTTCCAGGTAGAGCCGTAAAACGGCCTCCAGAAGATTTGAAAAATTGCCATTCATCTCTTTATCCGCCGCGGCTTGAAAATTCTCTCTCAACACCTGCGACAAGCTCACCGGATGATAAACTATCGTTCCCCGCTCCCCCCGTGCAGCGCCGCTGATTTCTTGCTTGATTTGCTCTGCGAGTGCCACATTGATACCCATTTAGAAAACTCCTTCCGATTCATATAATAGAAATATCATATAATATAAAATTGGAAGGATTGACAGACTATTTATTTAATTCTCCTTCAAATCGAAAATAAAGCTGTTGCTGTCGAAGTGGTGACAGCAGATCGAAACCCGACTCTGCGCCCCATGAGTCCACCACCCTGAGGGGCTTTCCATGATCCGTTTTGCAAAGGCCTTAGCGTTCGGAATTTCACCCTGGCCAAAATTCCGGGCAGCATCACCAGCGTAATCATCCGAATACTGACCGTTACAAACCAATTCCCGCGCCTGGTTGTTGATCAAGGCCCGTAGAACGTGCCGAAGGGTCCATTTCTTCGGCTCTTCCTTTAAGGGCTTCATCACCGCCAGGTTAAAGGGAGAATACACGCGAATTGCCTTCATATCGTCCATATAGACCTTTGCGCCTTCAACCTGGATCGGGTCAAATTCTCTGACTCGGTCCGTCCAGGCTAGCGCAGCCAGTTCTTTAAAGATCAGCGACCAATCAAAGCCACGCCCATAAAGCCAGTTCAGCGCCCCGCCCTCTTCGGTGTCGTTGAGGCTGTAAGTGCGGCAAACCTTACCGGACTTCATAGCATTGCTTAGATCGGTGATTCGGACCTGCTCACGAAACCGTTCCATTTTTACTGTAACCGCTTCAAAGTACAGCTCGTCAAAAGAGTTACAGAGATCAATCGGTTCTACTGTCTGGTTTTTAGAGATAATTATCATCGCCTTTCCCTCCTTCGTTGCCATATTGATATAATGTTTTGATTATATAATACTATCAAGTGTAAACATATGAAATTAAAGACCTTGCTGGTTCTTGATGTTCTCGAACCACATAGCAGCAAAAACGGCTTGGTCGGTCTGTTCAGCCTTAATAAATTTTGTGGGGTTTCCATCATCCCCAAAAATCACTGACTCTCTATAAACACCAAGACCAGAATTTGAAAAGCTGAGCGGATAAATATTTGCGTCCCACCCCTGCAAGAATGTCATTTCCGGGTCAGAACAAAGATCGCCGTTCTGCTCATAATAGTGAGCAATAGAGAAGATCAGACCCCAATCGCATTTATTGATGCACTCAACAACCACGGCCAGGAAAGTTCCGTCTGAATTATCAATACGCCGATGATTGCAAACCGTTGTCATGCCCCTGGTCATACCCTCAAACACCGCCCTGGCCTTTTGATTAATTGCTCTCATTGCCAAACCTCCTATAATGTCTTTATTATATAATAAAGGTTAGCTTAAAACGGCTTCCAGATCGCCGCGAATCGATTTATAAGCGTTGATTGCTTCATCCTTAGAATGAAAAGTCTTTCCATACCCCTGAAGCTGCGCCCCCTTCGGGATTCGAAAAAGAGTCACATAATCAAATTCATCATTTGCGGTATGGACAAAAACCTCAAAATCAATTCCCCGATTTCCCAGAATGGTGAACTTTTTCATTTCCCGGCCAGGCCTTAACAGGTCAACACCATTTTCAATAATCATGAGATTATCCCTCCTTCGTTGCTATGGTAATATAATAGTCTTATTATATAATGTGGTCAAGCAAAAATATGTAAAAAAGGTATTTATTTTAAGGAGTTAAGCTGGCATGAGCATTGCGATTTTCCCTTATTAGCAAGCCTTTGACCTGCCCGCTCGACGGAGCTGGCGAACGTGCTGCCCGTTGATCCGAATCCCCCGCCCGCTTCTGGATCACGTCCGCCCCTCTCTACTCAAAGCGCCTGGTGCCTTTAAGCTGTGGGGTAGCACTGAGGCGACTTTATGCCTGAGTGCCGCTTGTGGGCAGGAGCCGGAGTCAAAGCCGAAGGCAAAGACTCGGGTGAATGCCCCAGGCCTGTGCCCCCAGATCGTCCATAGGCAAATGCAATAGGACCGCAAAGCCCCAGGAAGAGGCGAGGAACGAAGCTAAGGGGGAAAGCGCCCTACAACACAGCGCACGTTTCCCCCTGCTCTTCCTGGGGCTTTCGTTCTGCGGGCCGTTTGCCTGTGGGCGAGCTGGCCCCGAAGGGGGAAGGGTGCGGACCACTCGGGCCGTTAGGGCTGTTACTGATCCTGAAAACTTCGTACGTACGAAATTGACCTGCCGAGAAAAACACTCCTGCAGAAGAACTTTTGACGGATGCAATTTTTTGCATCCGGACCAGAGCTATCAACAGCCAAAAGGGCCACAAACTGAAATCCTTGCCCACGGAATCGCCTGGACCCCTCAAAACAGAATCCACGGCCTTTAAGTGGATCCGTTTTGAGCTGTGCTGAAATCTTGAATTCTGCCCCGGATCAGGACCAGGTGCGGGGCAGAATTCAACAAGAAAATCCGCAACATATTGTGCGTCCGAAAGGAATTTTTCTACGAGATCTGGTGGTTTGCGTTTGACCTGGGGCGTTGCAGGCTCTCCCGCAGAAAGGGGGAGCGGAAAACAGACGGCCCCTTGCCTGGTTGCAGCTAGGGGGAAGGCTTTCCCCCGTCTGATCGATTTAAAAGGTTGAGATGTATTCTCTTGCAATCTTTTTTAATACCGGTATCATACCGGTATTTGGTATTAAAAAGTATCAAACAAGGAGGAAAAACTATGGCACGACCGGGGACTCCCTATCCAGTGGTAAAAGAGATTTGCAATAGACTGGCGGCTCAAGATATGCGGCCCTCCTACAGCCTGGTTGCTGCCCAACTCGACGGCAATCCATCTAAAAAGACCATCCTTGAACACATTGAACAATGGCGTAACGAACAGAAAAACGCCGCCACCGTACCGGGAATTTCAGAAACCGCTGTTACCGCCTTCAAAGCTGAAATAGCTGCCCACGTCCAAGCCTCCCAAGAAGGCCTTGAAATCGAACTGGCGGAACTTAAAGAAAGTAAACGAGAAGCCCTTGAGGCCCTGGAAGCGACTGAAAATCTAAACACAAATTTAGAAAATGAACTGCAGGAATTGAAAGATCAGCTCGCCGCCGATCAACAGGACCATGAAAAGACCCGCGCAGGCCTGACCTCAACAATTGAAAACCTGACGAATCAGGTAGAAAATTTACAGGCAGAACGTGATCAGCTCATAACTTCCGGCGAAGCCGCCAGGACCGAAGCCGCCCGCGCACAGCTCCAACTTGACCAGACCGTGAAAGCGGTGGCCTCGGCTGAAAAACGAGAAACCGAACTCAACAAAAAGATTGAACGGCTGACGACTGAAAAAATCGACTCAGAAAAAACCGCCGCAGTAGCCGCGGCCCGGGTGGAAGAGTTAAGAGAAAAAACCACCAATCTGAAAACAAGTCTGGATGAAATTAAAAAGGAATACCTCAGCCTCGAAACCACCCTGAATGAAACCCGCAAGGAAGTGACAACGAACGCCCTATTGATCAAAGATGCCGACAAACGCGCTGCAGTGGCCGAACAAAAAGCCAATGATCTGACCGAAAAAACCAAGGATCTGAAAATCTCCCTGGATGAAGCCACGAAAAGAAATAAAGAATTGGAAAAGAAAAAGGGATAGTTTTTAGGCCCAATACGGGGACAGCTCACGAAATGGAAAAAATGTACGCCTTTCGGGAGATGGTCGTTTTTCAAAACTTACTACATTTAAAATTGACTCTGCCCTCACCAGGGTGCGCTGATCGGAAATTGTTTTTCCTGGATCGCGCCTGCGGCGCTTTGGACCGTCCCTCCTCCGCCGATTTCCGTTCGAAAAAAATTGGTTCGGGTAGACAGAACAAGGCCTTGTCCATGGTGCCTCCAAGATCTTTTCACTCCGGTTCCACCTGCAGGGCGACAAGGTAGCGCGAGACCATGTTGTACGTTGCGATAATACCGACCAATTCATTCATCTGCTGATCATCGGGCAGAGCGGCACGAGCAGCGGCGAAGGTGGTATCGCTGACATGGATGGAAATGGTCACCTCCCTGGCCAATTTGAGAATAGCGCGGTCGCTTGCATCGAAAAATAAAAGCTCGTCATTATCGCTTTTGAGATACCGCAGGGCATCCAGTTCCTCTTGTGTGCCGCCAACCCGCAGAAACTCCGGGACGTGGTGATGGTATTCGTAGGCGGCATCGGTCAGGACCGCCACGGCACAGATGGCCAATTCCTGGATGCGGGCGGGAAGAGAAAGCTTTCCGCGCACCTGGCGGAGGAGGCTGTTCCAGCCCTTGGCAAAGGGAGGGCTGTTAAGCAGCATGCGATCAAGATTGAGTAATTCGCCATCCCGGCGGGCCAGGATGCTGTCGATCAGGTCACGTGGTTCGTCGATATCGCGTGGAACATAAGGAATGCGTGGCACCTGGATACTCCTTCTGTTCGGGATGCCCCCTTAGGGAGGAATAACTAATTATAACCGATCGTATCCAGAACCCATTGTAGCACTGCCGAAGTGAGATATAGGGGGGAAGGTGCGAAGAGAATATTTCCGTCTCAAATCTTGCAAAATAGAAGCCGACCCCAGCAAGCGGCCACTTTTGCCCTTTCAGTAATAAAACCCCGACTTTTGAAAGACACGAGGCCCCAGATCGACATCGACTTGGGGCCTCGTGTTTTGCTTGTCTTGTGTATTTTTTGATGTATTATACATTTTACAATCAAAAAAAGGGAAAGCAATGAGCACATCTGCTACTGAAAAAATTCAGGGAAAAGTTTTTGCTGCCGCTGAAAGCTTGCATGCCGGAGGGGTGGCCCCGACGATGGAGAAAGTCCGCGAGAAGATTGGCGGGGGCAGCTATTCGACGATTGGACCGTTGCTGAAACAGTGGAAACTTGAAAAAGCACAGGCAGAAAACCCGCTTGGTGACCTGGAGATGTCGCTTGGGACTGTGATCGACCTGAAAAAAATCCACGAGATTGCGCTTAAAAGGGCACGCAGGGAACTGGAGCAGGAACGTGCAGCAATTCAGCGCGTAGCGGATGAGGCGCAAGAAGAACTTGCCGTGGCGCTGGAGCGGAACAATGATCTGGCCGGCAGCAATGACCATCTCCGCGAACAGTGTGCATACCTCGAAAAAGATCGAGGCGTACTGCAGGCGCAAAATGAAATGCTGACGGCTCTCAGTGAGTCGCTGCGGGGTGAGATTCAGATCCTGCGGGAGCAATTACACAACACGCGCAATCAGGAAGTTGAGTCCAGGGTGGCTCTCGCGGCGTGTACCGAAAAACTGGCGGGTAAAACAGACTTGGTTGATGAACTCAACCGGCATCTTGTGTCAATGCAAGAAGACAGGGCGCAACTGATAGAACGTATCCGGCATCTCGAAGAAAAGCAGCCCAAAGGTGAGTCGTGAGGCGCAGCGGGGCGAAATTCATTTGGTGTGACCTTTATCAGGCACGTAGGCCGTTGCCCCGCTGTCCCCAGTGTAAAAAATTCCCGTGTAAAAGTCTGAAGCGTTCTGATATCGAAAGCATAAATAAGGATGGCAGCCTGGTTCTATATGTCGCCAAACTCATCCGCGGAAAGGTCAAGGATATGTTGTTTCTCTTGGACAATGAAGGCAATCTCAGCGTGCACAAAGGGGATCTGGATACCCTGCCGCAGAAAAAGGCTGATGAAACCAAGGAAGTCTATGAGGTCCAGTTTTATTACGAACAAAAGATAACCTGGGTCGACAAAGCCAAATTGGACAAATCCCCTACCAAGGAATTCGGTACCCAGCACTGTGTTGTCGAACTACAGGATGGCGGTTATCAGGTAAAGGATATTGACCCGGGGATGCCGGATGAGACGATTATCAAAATCTTCCCCATAAAAAAAGCTTGGGTAAAACAGTTCACTCCAGTAAAGGTAAAAGTCGAAGATGCACCCAAGAAGGCACCCCAAAAAACATCCTAGGGAAGGCAGTGCGAATATGAGATCTCCGTGCCTACGCTTTATCGAAAGGTCGCGGAGATCAGGAAACGGTTTGCTGAAGAGTCAAATTGAGGGGTCTTGTGTGTCAAGGGAAGCTTATTTCCCCTGTGAGCGCCGCCGAAGCCAGGGGATTTTCAGCTGGCAGATCAGGGACGGATGTCTGAGCGAAGCGAGTTTTCGTCTCCTTGCTGGATGAAAATCACCGCAGTGAGGGAACCCCGGAGGGCCTGGTGAGCCATTCGGTTGACCTCGCGAATTGATTCTGAGGAATTTTAATTCCTGTCAAGACGTCGACGATAAAGGCCCAGCCAAAGCGCTCCGTCAAAGAGTCGCAACATAGACAGGAATCAAAAGGACCAGTGGCGAGAGTTGGAATCAGCCGCATGGTTCACCTTGGTGGGGCGCTTCTCTTTGCTGACTTTCTCTCGGGCGAGCAGAGAAAGTTAGTCGCCAGGCGGGGCGACTCCCGCCTTAATTTGACAATTGCTCCGTGGAGAAGAACTGTTAACATAACACAACATAACAACCTCAACTTACTTCGAAGCTTTTCAGTGAATTTTACTGAAACTTTTCATGACATACCCGGCCCTGAAAGCAGCTTGCCTGGCGGGCGAATCACGTCGAAATTCCTCCAGGCCTTTAAAGCTCCTCCCCGATCCTTGCCCACCTCACCATGAGATCCTTGCTGTCCCAAGACCAATAAACCTTTTCAGCTCGCCCACGAACTTTTTCTTCCACAACGAAACCCCAAAAACGACTGTCAAACGAATAGTCGCGGTTATCTCCCAGTACAAAATACATCCCCTCCGGTACCTCGGCTGCTTCCATAAAGTCACGAGGACCGCCCGCAGGGGGAATGACTTTGGTGTCTTGGTTGGAAGAATAATCTTCATTGACCAATTGATCGTTCACGAACAGTTGTTTGTTGCGTATCTCGATTTTGTCCCCTGGAAGACCGATGACCCTCTTGATGAAGTCTCGTGGTTGAGGTTTGCCTTCATCTGGCGGAAATTCAAAAACAATGATGTCGCCTCTGGAAATGGTATCGACAGACCTATCAACAAGAATATGGTCTCCGACCAGTAAAGTCGGAATCATGCTTGCGGCAGGGATTTTATAAGCTTTGACAACCTCATTTCTGATATAGGAAGTCACCGCCTCATCAGCTATCAATCCTATTAGCAGGAAAATGGCGATGTAGACAATCGGACGGTTATAGCTCTTAGGTTGATATTTCTCTTTCAGTCTGCGGGCAGTTCTGAAGGCATCAACGAAAGCCAGAACATAAACGACAATTGAGACCAGAAATAACGCGGCAAGAACGACAATGGGTAATCTTAAGGCGAGAAAGATCAGAATGAGGCTACTGAGAGAGGAGAGCAGATAAAAAATCGTCCCTTTTTGGAACTGCCCATTATAGACCTGCCCCAATCCCGGCATCAGCAGGCTCAACAGAATAGCAATCCATGGCTTCCGGGGTTTGCCTGGACGCTCTTTTCCCTCAAAATCAAAATCCATAACGAATTCACCCTCCAAAACAGAATAAAATGTGAGCAAATTGGGCTGTTGCGGCTTTCTTGCAGCGCTAAAATTCACGACAGTCGGTCCTGAAGAAGAAAGTCCGACCGATCATTTCAGACGATAGTCTACCGGCTAAGGCCGGGAATTTTCAAGCTCTTGAACAGATTCACCATCGTGAATTGGCTTCTTTACAAGGGCACAATTGGAACATGCCCGGCGAAATTTGCCACTCCAACAATCAATTCATCGGTTTTCTGAGCAGTCCCCCTCCCCTGTGAGCGCCGCCGAACGCAGGAGATTTCCAGCAAGCAGATCAGGGACGGATGTCTGAGCGTAGCGAGTTTTCGTATCCTTGCTGGCTGGAAATTTCCGCAGTGAGGGAACCCCGGTAGGGCCTGGTGAGCCATTCGGTTGAATTACCGAATTGATTCTGAGGGATTTTTATTCCTGGCAAGACGTCGATGATGAAAGCCTAGCCATAGCGCTCCGTCGAAGAGTCGCAACGCAGACAGGAATTAAAAGAACCAGCAGCAAGAGTTGGGATCAGCCGCATGGTTCACCCTGTGTGGGGCGGCCTTCTTTTGATGAACTTGCTTGGCCGAGCAGAGAAAGTAACTCGACTGGCGGGGCGATCCCCGCCGATATCGCTTTTCAGGGTGGCATCAATAGACAGGAATTATTTAAACTTACAGATAGGGGGCTGCGGCCCCCTCCGCCGCCAAGGTCATTTTGGACATATCTGGGTTTAATGGTTATGATTTACGCTTGATTTTGGATTATCTTGGTCATCAAGATCCGAAACATACCGTTCAGTACACCCGCACCGCAGCCCAACGGTTTCAGGTATTTCCCCGTTACCTGAGCAGCCCCCTATACTCCCTCGCCTGTGAGCGCCGCAGAACGAAGGAGGTTTTCAGCCGGCAGACCAGGGACGGATGTCTGAGCGCAGCGAGTTTTCGTCTCCTTGCTGGATGAAAATCACCGCAGTGAGGGAACCCCGAAGGGGCCTGGTGAGCCATTCGGTTGACCCGGCAAATTGATCCTGAGGGATTTTTATTTCTGACAAGGCGCCGACGATGAAGGCTTAGCTGCGGCGCTCCGTCAAAGAGTCGCAACGCAGACAGGAATTAAAAGAACCAGCAGCAAGAGTTGGGATCAGCCGTATGACTCACCTTGCGTGGGGCGCATCTCTTTGGTTACTTTCTCTCGGGCGGACAGAGAAAGTAGCTCGCTTGGCGGGACGATTCCCGCCGAAATTTGTTCTTCATAGAATATAGAAAAGGATAATTTGTTTTGACAGCTCGTAAACCCTGGACCTCCCCGGAACTTAAATATCTAAAGCGCCACATAGGTAAAATCAAATACAAAGAAATGGAGTTTTTGCTCAACAAGGGCCGATCTATCGACACGATCAAAGAAAAAGCTTTAGCCTTGGGTTTAAGCGATCAAAGATCTCGCCCCTGGACGGACGAAGAGGATAAATATTTACAGGAACATTGCGGTAAAAAGACCTATAAAGAAATTGGTGAGTTCATAAATCGCAACCCTGGTGCTATCAGAATGAGAGCTTACAATCTTAATTTGAGCGCGAAAAAAAGAGGGCCACAGCCGAAAGAGGATTTTAAGGTTTGGACAAAAAGAGAAATTTGGTATTTAAAACGACATATAAATACAAAAAGTTACGATGAAATGAAATATCTTATTGAATGTGGGAGAACACCTAGCGCTATTAGTGCAAAAGCGAAAAGTCTTGATATCGGGAAAAATAAAAGACGACCTTGGACTGAATCTGAAGATAAATATATTTTTGAAAATTATGGTGAGCTTTCTTATAAAGAAATGCAAAACCACCTATCGAATAGAACTGTTACAGCAATAAAAGGCAGAGCTTTAAAATTATTATCACAATTATAATTTATAAAAGTTGTCAATTATTGAAGAATTATTTTCCATCCAGTTAATTGCGTTTTAGAGGCTTTCTTGTTCGCAAGCTAGAACAATTTTACATTCTTCACATATAAAAAATCGAGAAGGCTTTTGAATCAGCCATTTCAAACCTACCGTTAAAAATATCACTGCATACAGCAGCGATGCTGAATTGAACCCTGAAATTAGAATGACTAGCGGGATTGAAGCTAGCAATACTAGCGCCGCTGTTTCTTTTTTTAATATCACTATTTCTTTATTGCAGTTTGTACAAATCATTTTTAGCCTCTAGACAAAATGGGTCAAAATACCTGGCGGCGACGCGAAGTTTTAGCCACCACCGCAATTTAGGGTTTATTTTTCAATTTATTGCAGAATTATTTCCGTCCGGCTCATTATCTTTAGCGATTAGTGATGTTGGCTCATAAATTAACGGATAAAATACCAAGTAAAAAAGCAATAAAGAAAATAATTAATGCAACGGAAAGCTTTTTGTGTAGCTTTAATAATTTAGAAACGTATAAGTTTGGGGGTTTTTTGCAAAAAGCTTGAATTTCTGCACTATGGCGACCAAATAATGACTGGGGAGCTTCATAAATATTTAAAAATTCTGATCTAATTTTGATTGATATTAAATAGCTCAAAAACCCCAATATTGAAATAATAATAAGTGTAACTCTCAGAAAGAGCATGGTTGATAAACAACCTTTCTTATTTTATTAATTTTTACAGCTAACAGTTCAATATAACCGGAGGAGACGCGAACTTACGTGATCCACCTCAATTTTAGATTTTTCTTTACAATTTAACACAGACGTATTTTCCGTCCGGTT
>CAMYNC010000069.1 GCA_947259685.1 uncultured Desulfuromonadales bacterium
GGTGACCGGCAGTTCAAAATCGTCTGCGGAGAAGTTATCCGAGCTGCTGTCTAGCGCGCCTGGCTTTTCCTCCTCGCCGTCAAGATCGAAACCGAAATCACTTTCCAACTCGGCCTCACTGGGCAATTTTTCGTCGCCCGCTTCCTGCTCCGCATCCAAGGAAAATGCTGCCGGGGCATCCAGCCCCGCTTCAGCCGCAGCTGCAGCAGCTTCCTCTTCCGGGGAGGGCAGCGTCTCTTCAACATCCTCATCGGCAGGTGCATCTTCGAACAGCTCATCGAAGGAAAGATCTTCCTCCTCGCCACTCTCACCCATGAAATCGAAACCGAAATCGTCCGCTTCGCTGCTGGCCGGTTCGCTGCTCTCGGCGAATTCGGTCTGCGCGGCTGGAGCCTCTGCAGTACTCGCAGCGGCTGCGACCACCGTTGCGGTGGTTGCGGCGGCAACTGCGTCATCAACAGCACTGCGACCAGTCTCGAAATTATCCCCGGTCGCTGCGGCAGCCGGCTTCATCTGGCCTGGAAAAAGAACGCTGCGAATACTATAGCGCTCCTTGAACTCGACCAGATCCTTGCCGCATTTCTTGCAGCTGTCGAGATGGTCAAAACTGTTGTAGCCACACTTAGGGCATCTCATGACTCATCCTTTCCCTGAAAAGCAACTTCATTGCCAAGCTGACCCAAGCCCAAATCACCATAAAGATATTGTAAAATCGACATGATCGCAAGCCCGGCCGTCTCGGTCCGCAATATTCTTGGTCCCAGCCGAACGGCCCGATAACCGGCAGCGATCGCCAGCTCCGCCTCCTGGGCGGTCAAACCACCCTCGGGGCCGATGACCACGGCAATCTGCATTGGCGGTTGTGCCGGCAGCAGGTTCGGCAGTGGCAGGGCCGCCTCCTCCCAAAGCAGCAGCTTTAAATCGGCCTGGGTCTGCGCCAAAGCGGTGGAAAAGTCCTGCACCACCTCAACTTCGGGCAGAAACGCCTGCCCCGACTGTCGGGCGGCCTCAAGAACGATCTTTTTCCAACGTCCAGATTTGGCCTCTTTGCGCTCAGCCTTAATTCGCCCGACGCTCCGCGCCATCGGGGTGAGAATGAAGCGGCCGACCCCGAGTTCAGTGCCTTTCTGCAGCACCAGGTCAAGCTTGTCCCCCTTCGGCACCCCTTGAATCAAACTCAGTGACACCGCAGAGGGTCGCAACCGTGAGACGCTCAACACCTCGGCGAGGGCAGAGCCGCTCTCCAGGCTGAGAATCCTGGCCGGCGCCGAGCCACCACGCCCGTCCAGTAACAGAATTCCGTCTCCGGCAGAGAGCCGCAGGACGGTGCGCAGGTGCTTGACCAGATCAGCCGGCAGGTCAACCTGCTGGCCCGGCTGAAGGTCCACCTCCGGCAGCATGAAGCGGCGCACGAGTCCTAGACTCGACGATAGGTGAGACAAACCCAATCGTCCTGCAATCGGGTTGGAAAACCACGCAGCGGCAGGTCACCAAAGCCGTCCCGAACCAGCTGTTCCTTTTCCCTTAAAATACCGGACAGCACCAGCCAGCCTCCCGGCTGCAAATGCTTTAGCAGCTCATGCTTCAAGCGCACATTCTCTTCGGCCAGGATGTTGGCAACCACCAGATCAAACTGCCCGGACAGCTCTTCAAGTGGCTTTGAAGTAATCTCAATCTGCCCTTCATAACCATTGATGGCCACATTCTCTTGCGCCACCCGGCAGGCATCCGGATCGATATCGTTGGCCAGAACGGTTTCACAACCAAGGGCCGCGGCGCCCAGCGCGAGGATCCCCGAGCCGGTCCCGACGTCGAGCAGACTTCGCGGCGGCTGCGGTTGCTCAAGCAGCTCTGCAATCATCTCCAGACAGAGCAAAGTCGTTCCATGGGTGCCGGTACCAAAAGCCATCCCCGGATCAAGCTGAATGCTCACTTCATCGGCGAGAGGCAGATAATCTTCCCAGCTCGGCCGAATAACCAGCCGCGACCCAACCTTTATTCTGCTGAAATGCTGCTTCCAGTTTTCGGCCCAATCTTCCATCCGCACCCTGCTCGGCTGCCCGACAGAATATTTTTGCGCGCAAAGTTCAGGCAGCTGTGCCAAGATTTTGCCGACCTGCTGATGCAATGCCTGTGGGTCGGGCTGATCGGCGAAGTAGGCTTTGAGCTGATAGGTCGCGTCCGGATCAAGCCCAGCGTCAGGAACCACGAAGGTATCAAGTTTGCGCTCTTCAACAACGGTGCCCTGGCAGTCCAGTTCGGCCAGCAGTGCACAGACCAGGTCGACACTGGAACCGGGGACGCTGAGTTCTATAACAAGCCAATTATTTTGCATAAATCCTTAATTAACAGACTAAGTCAATGGAATGCAACAGAGAATCCCAATAAAAGTATTGACATGAAGAGAAACTTCTGGCTGAATTCTAAACGGCACGGCAAGGATAATTAAAAAAATCTATTATCCCTCTTGCAGTGCCTGCCAGTCTCTGATAAAGTTAATCATGCTTTTCATGAGCAATATCTATTAAAGCTCATGGAAATCATATTTTTATAGCTTTTTCAGCCTGTTAAAGCATAGGCCAGGCCCCTTGTTCAACGTTTGGTCATGAATTTCATAAGTCGTATTTTTAAAATGGCGGGGCAGCATCGGCCTCGACACGCCGCAGCAAAAGGAGACACGAATGCGCATCCTGGTAGTGGAAGACGAAAAAAAGGTTGCCAGCTTTATCAAGCGAGGCCTGGAAGAAGAAGAATTTGCCGTCGATGTGGCCTATGATGGCGAAGAAGGCGTCTATATGGCGGAAAACGCCACCTACGATCTGATCCTGATGGATGTCATGCTGCCGAAAAAAGATGGCCTAAGCGCCATCAGGGAAATTCGCCAGAAAAACATCGCTTGCCCGATCCTCTGCCTGACCGCTAAAGACACCGTTGAGGACATCGTCTCCGGCCTCGATATCGGTAGCGATGACTACCTGACCAAGCCGTTTGCTTTTGCTGAACTGGTCGGCCGGGTCAGGGCGCTGATCAGACGTGGCACCCAGGATCGTGGGGCGGAGCTGTTCTTTGCCGACCTGCGGCTCGATCCGGTCGGCCACAAAGTCTGGCGCGACAACAAAGAGATCGACCTGACCGCGAAGGAATACGCCCTGCTTGAATACTTCATGCGCAACCCCAATCAGGTTCTGACCCGGACCATGATCGCCGAGCACGTCTGGGACTACACATTCGACTCTTTCACTAACATCATCGATGTGTATGTCAATTACCTGCGCAAAAAGATCGATCGTGATTTTGATAAAAAGCTGATCCACACCGTGCGTGGCGTCGGCTATGTTCTCAAGGAGTCTGATTAATTGCCAGCTGGCCTGAGCCTTAAAGCCCGCCTCACCCTATGGAGCCTCTGCTTTTTAGCATTGGTTCTGGGTGGTAGCGGTTTTTTCTGGTATCACACCCAACAGCAACAACTCTATTCCCGGCTGGATGCGGAACTGTTATCAACCGCCAGGGATTTCGTTTGCTTGTATAATGGCCTCGACCCAGCCATCTCTGAGCAACAAGCCTATTGCCAGAGCCTCAACCAGCTTTCGATGCGTCAAGGTGGCCAACTGGCGATATCCCTCTACTCTCCTGAGGGGAAACATCTCTGCAGCAACAATCACCCGCACATTAAGTTGTTGCTGCTGCCCGAGCAGGGCCAATCAAAGACACTTTCAGGACTTAATGCCTACGATAGTCCGACCGCCGGCGAGACCCAACTACGTCAGCTAACCTATCCAGTGATCAAAAATGGCAATATCATCCTGCTGCTGCAACTCGCCAGCCCGCTGAAAAGACTTCATCAACAGTTATTCTTATTCGCCCTGCTGCTGATCAGCGTGGCTGCGATGACCTTGATCTGCTTCACCGTGCTGCAGTGGTTTTTGCTCGGCAAGCTGCTGACGCCACTGAAGCAGCTGGCCGGCCAGATCCGTCAGACCGATGAGGAAGCTTTACTGCCCTGCGTGGTCCCAGCGACCTCGCCGGCAGAACTACGGCTCTTGGCTGATAGCTACAATAGCCTCAGTGATCGCCTCAATCGTAGCCTCCAGCGAGCCCGGCAATTTTCCGCAGACGTTACCCACGAGCTGCGCACCCCCTTGACGATTCTGCGCGGAGAAACCGAACTAGCGCTTTGCAGAGACAAAGATAAAGAGGAACTGCAACAGGTACTGAGCTCCAACTTGGAAGAGATCAGCCGGATGAGCCACCTCATCGAAGATCTGCTACTGCTCTCCAAAAGCGAACTGGGCGAGGTTCCCCTGCGTATGGAAGCCTTGGATTTAGGCAGTTTGCTGGAAGAACTCTACAGCCAGGCGCAAATTCTTGGCACAGATAAACAGATTGAAATTCAAAAAAACGCCTCAGAAGAGCAGATTAGCCTGTTTGCCGACGGCTTGCGGCTGCGGCAACTATTTCTCAATCTACTGAGCAACGCAATCAAATATACCCCCGAAGGAGGCCGGGTCAGAATCAGCTGGTCGCTTCATTCCGGCTCAGCCCAGGTGAGCATCGAAGACAGCGGCATCGGCATCGACAACGCCCATCAGGCACATATTTTCGATCGCTTTTATCGCATTGAAAAGACTCGCAACCGCGCGGATGGCGGTTCCGGGCTCGGCCTGTCGATCGCAAAATGGATTGTCGACGCTCATGGCGGCAGCATCCAGGTCAGCTCTGTTCCCGGGCAGGGTAGCTGCTTCACTGTCAGGTTGCCCTTAACCCACCTGCTCAACGATCAGGCAAAAAGCAAAACCCGTGAATAGGATTTTTTTGTTTCCTTTTCCGAGCCTTTGAGCTATAAACTTTTCTTGAAGCCTCTTCGGGGGTTTCACGCCCCGAAGGCCTACCCCCCCTCCAGGTCTTCGGGGCACTTTTTTGTCCGCGCTACTCCTCTTTCCCCCGAAATCATGTTTTTTTTCTTTGCTGACTCCCCAGTCCGTATATCCAGATTTGACGGTAGCGAAAAACCAACCAAGAGCGGGTCGAAATGAAACCAGCACAAATTCGCCACCGACAATGGAAAAACGTAGAAATTGTGGTAAATTATGCAACTCGCAGCTGCGCATCTGCACAGTGCAATCAAGTTTAGAACATGTTAAGTTGCCCGGATGCGTATTCCGGTTAAACATCAGGTCCTGCTGGCTCCGGCAACCGTGCTGCTACTGCTGGCACTGCTCATGGCTTTCCTGCAGTACACCTATTGGGACCTCTCGGTCAAGCGTCAAGAAGCGAAAGCCATTGGCATCACCTTTGTGGCCCTGGCCGAAGCCGACATGGCGGCTCGTCGATTGCATGTTATCGTTCGCACCTTGCAATTCACCGGCATGGCCAACAATGAAGAACTGGCCCTGCTGGCCGACCTGTACGATCGCCTCAGTGCAGCTATCGGCCGGATCGAACCTTTCGGCCCGCTGCACAAATCAGGCGACATAGAACAGCTTCGCACCCTCGCCGAAAGCATAAATCCTGCCAGCAGTCTTGATCCGGAAGAGACTAATGAACTTTTTTCCCGCTTCCGCTCACAGCTCTCAACGCTGTCGAACATCACCCAGATTTATCGCAACAAAATGCGCCATGACCATAGTCAGGACGTCACCCAACTGGTAGAACGCACCGCTTTTGTTTCGGTGCTGGTACTCGGACTGGCGATTGCGGTCGGCATTCTGCTTTCGGTTTATTTTGGCCGGCGGATTCTCAATCGAATTCAACTGATCTCGGATAGTGCCGGGCGGATTGCCAGTGGTGAACTTGAGCTGCCGCCGGCGCCGGACCATATTCGCGATGAACTTGATGCCCTGGCGGTCTCGATTAACCGGATGACCAAACGGCTGATCAAAGTGGTCGGTACCGAAAAATTACTCGAGGGCGCCGAAGAGGAGCGCCGCCGGATCGCCATGGACCTGCATGACCAGACCCTGGCCGATCTGTCCGGCGTACTGCGCGGCCTGCAGAGCATGTCCGTAAAAAGCAAAGACGAGGCAACGGGCAACCAGGTCCGGGAACTGGAACAGGACCTGAATCGCGCCATCAGCAACCTACGTGATATCATGAATAATCTGCATCCGCAAACTCTTGATATTCTCGGCCTGGGCGCGGCCCTAGAGGCGCACCTGGAACGGCATTGCAATAGCGACGAGTTACCGATCTACCATCTCTACATCGATCCCCGGGTCGCTGAACTGAACATCGATCGGACCCGTCAGTTGGCACTCTACCGGATCGCCACTGAGGCAATCCAGAACGTTATTAAACATGCTGGGGCCAGCCGATATGAGGTCAGTTTAGAAACCCGCGATAATCTGCTGGCCTTAGCGGTCGAAGACAACGGCTGTGGCATTGCCACCAACAAAGCCAGCGGCAACGGTCGCGGACTCAATAATATTCGTGAACGCGCCGGGGCTATCGGCGCCGAAGTCAGCTGGCGCGGCTCCCGCTTCTCCAGTGGCACCCGTTTTGAGCTGACCCTGGCATTGCCCTGCTAGCCGACGACTTTTGGAGGAAACTATGCCCCCGCTCGAAATCCTGATTGCCGAGGATAACCCCAAAGACTTCGAATTTCTTGAGGCAATGCTCAAGGATTGGAACGAACAGGTAGAAATCACCCATGCGCCAAACGGCCAGCTGGCCCTTGAACTGGGGATGACCCGCAGCAACCCCCTGATCATCAGCGATATCCAAATGCCGGAAATGAACGGGATCGACTTTGCCCGCAGCCTATGGGAAAAGCAACCGGGGGCCCGGATCGTCTTCTGGAGTCAGTTCAAAGACGAAATGTACGTCCGCTCGCTGGCGAAAATCGTCCCCCCGGAAACCGTTTACGGCTATATCCTCAAATCGAGCCCACGCGAACGGATCACCTCGGCAGTCCGCACCGTGCTGCTCGAAGAGCAGTGCTGGATCGACCCTGAAGTACGCAAAGTCCAGGGCCGAGCCGGTCACAGCTTGACCGCGCTTTCCGATATCGAATACGAAGCGCTGCTCGATATTTCCCTCGGTCTAACCGACAACCTGATCGCCCAGCGCCGTTACCTGTCGCGACGCGGCGTGCAGAGCCGCCTTAACTCGCTCTACAACAAACTGAGCATCGATCAGGAGCAGTTTCATTCCGATAAGGTTGGCGACTCATTCAACCTGCGTAACCGTGCAGTGGCCGTCTCACTGGCCCGAGGCTTGGTTAACGCCTTTGAAATGGAACGCGAAGAGCAGGAATTCCAGATCTGGTTTAAACGTTTCAAGCGCACCCATCAGGCAGAAGACTAGGCCGGCTGCAACTGGTCAGACCGGCACAGTGAACTAACCTTGACTGACCAACCCCCTGAAATTCCGTCATTCCAGGAATAACTCCATACGAAAAGAACGACGTTTCTTCTCTTTTCTTGTGTTGGGCCAACGGCTATGGTAAAAGGTCTTACCAAGCTCAACTGGAGGAACCTATGGCGACAGTGTTTAAACCGATCCGACCGAAAAAACTCTCGGAAGAGATCGTTGATCAGATTAAAGAGCTGATTTCGCGCGGCGATCTGCGCCCCGGTCAAAGGATTCCATCCGAGCGGGAACTTGCCTCTTTTCTCGGCGTCAGCCGCCCATCGGTTCGCGAAGCGATCATGGTCCTTGAGGCGATGGGCTTTCTCGAATCACGCCAGGGTGGCGGCACCTATGTCCGCTCGCTGGCCGACGTCACCATGGCCGATCCCCTGGCCAACATGGTGGAACGCCGCGACCCACGCATGCTGCATGCCCTGACCGAAGTCCGCATCGGCCTGGAAACCTGGTCCGCCTACCTGGCCGCCAAGCGCGCTGAAGATTCAGAAATTGAGCGATTGCGGGAGCTTTACGCAATCATGGTTGAAGGAGCTGCCAATGGTGGCTGGGATGCTGAAGTCGACGCTGAATTCCATCTGACAATTACTGCGGCCACGCACAACACTTTGCAAATCCATGTTCTCGACACCATTCAGACGCTGTTTCAAACCACTATTATGGTCGCCTTGAGCGAATTCTATACCAAGGAAGGCTATATTGAGCTACTACTCAACCATCACCGCGAGATCATGGAAGCGATCGCCGATCATGACCCGGAACGGGCCCGCGATAAAATGATGGAGCACCTGACTCTGGTCGAAGAAAAACTTGCGCTGTTTTTACAGAAAGAGCGCCCAGATACGGCATAAAACTTACAACCACCCCCAAAGGCTGCGAAAAATCGACAGCTTTTCCTTTTCCTCTCCGGATCATGCCAGCCGTGCTATTTTACTTGCATCCGACCTGCCATTCACTTTATTCATTCTGGATTTGACGAACATGCAACTTGAAGAAATTTACCAGGCAACTATCAACAAATGGGGCGAGGAAGCCCAATACGACCAAGCGGTTGAAGAATGTGCCGAGCTGATTGCTGCGCTGAAACATTATCGGCGTGGCAAAATTGATCGTCAGGCGGTGATTGACGAACTGGCTGATGTCAGCCTGATGCTCGGCCAACTTAGCTGGATGTTCGGCAAGGATGAAGTCGGTCGCGCCATCCGTGAGAAACGCAAAAAACTGGATGAGTTGCTGAACGCTCCTTCAGCATAGCGAAGCAAAGTCCTGCCGCAGGAGCTGCAGCCTAAGCGACAGGACCCGCGGTTGCACGATTCAATAGTCCCGTAGCGTGCTGGCGGCAGCTCATAATCCTGCCCCTGGACAAATCGATCGTCACCCGGCCGGGGAAACTCGATCCTCAGTCCGTCGTTGCTAGCCAACAAAGCCATCCTCCCTAAACAGCCCATGCAACTCTCAATGAAATATCATTGCAAGCACGTGTCCAGAACAATCAAAGACGACTGACCACTCCGATCAGAAAAAGAACCGAGTCGAAAAACTTAACTCAATAGGCTACGGGAGAAAATAAACGCAGTAAACCACCAAACTACAAAGGAAAATTTACATGGCACAAATAGTGCTCATAGAAAATATCTACTGCCAACGCAGCACATACCCAGAACAGATTTGCTTCTGGCACGATATGGGTTGCATCGAGCACCATCTATGAGACGGCAAAAGCCAACAAACTATTCCATTCTGCAAGGAGAATCGAAATGAATCTTCGTAGAATGCTCATTGCCTTTTTAGCAACTTTGCTTATTTCTCTTTTCTGCATAATAAGCTCAGGCCCCGCGCTACAGATAAAGAATGAAAATCATGTTAACGGAGACTCCGGTATCGTAGGGTACCAACAGGGAATAAAGCCTGGAGCCCAGCCTGGACCAGCACCTGTTCCCGAGCCGAGGACGATTCTGCTGCTTGGTTCCGGTCTTGTCGGCCTCGCCCTCTATCAGCCTAAGAAATCGAACAAGTAACTTCTAGGAGACTGTCGGAATTATTCGTTTCAACCCAAGTAAGGCCAACAGCCTCCTAGGCAAGTCATTCAAAAAGTCCGGCATTCGCCGGGCTTTTTGTTTAGATCACCTAAATCTAAATTCGAGCTGTAAAGGCTCTTCGGCTGGAACTTCAGTCGTAAACCCGGAAATCGTAATTCCCAGCAATCGAACAGCACGCTCACAAGCCTCGGTACTTCTCAACAACTCTTCGGCCAAGCGCAGCATTATCTCTGCCTGTTCTATCGGCTCATCACCAGTCACCGACCGTGTGACCGTCTGGAAGTCAGCATACTTAACTTTCAGGGTCAAGGTCAGACCGCTGGCCTGCTTTGCCTGTAGTAGCCCGGCAACCTGATCCGCCAAAGCGCCTAAAATGGTGAGCATCTGGCGAATATCAGCGACATCTTCGGCCAGGGTAGTTTCTTTCCCGATCGACTTGCGAACCCGGTTCGGCACCACTGGCCGCAGATCGAGACCCCGAGCAATATTGTAGTAATAGCGCCCCGCCTTGCCGAAACGGCGCTCCAACTCCTCCAAAGAGCGCCCGCCTAAATCAGCGCCGGTAAAAATGCCCAGGTTGTGCATTTTCTTTTCCGTGACCCGGCCGACGCCATGGAATCGTCGCACCGGTAATTTAGCAATAAAATCTGCGGCCTGTTCTGGTGTGATGACGGTGAGCCCATCCGGCTTATCGATATCTGAGGCAATTTTAGCGAGAAATTTATTGTAGGAGACTCCGGCCGAAGCTGTCAGCCCGGTGGCCTGGCGGATTTTTTCCCGAATCTCCTTAGCAATCCAGGTCGCCGAGACGATTTCCAACTTGTTTTCGCTGACATCAAGGTAGGCCTCATCGAGCGATAACGGCTCCACCAGTTCGGTGTATTCATGGAATATTTGCCGAATCTGTATTGAAACATCGCGATAGGCATCAAAACGGGGGCGGACAAAAATCGCCTGCGGGCAAAGACGATAGGCCCGGGCACAGGACATGGCCGAACGGATTCCGTAGCGGCGCGCTTCATAGGAACAGGTTGCAACCACCCCCCGGCCACCTGGGTCGCCGCCGACCACCACCGGCTTCCCACGCAACTCTGCCCGGTCGCGCTGTTCGACAGCGGCGAAAAAAGCGTCCATATCGATATGGATAATTTTACGCTGTGCGGTCATAAGGAAAAATAGCCACAGAAGACAAGCTCCTATGGCTATCGAGTATGGCAAAAAAAGGAAATCCAGTTTAAGCGATTTCCACCAGTTCGATATCAAAATTCAGGGTTTTACCAGCCATCGGGTGGTTGGCATCGAGCACAATTTTATCTTCTCTGACCTCTTTGACGGTCAGCAGCATCGGCGCGCCATCCTCCATCTGAGTCTGAAACTGCTGCCCGGCCTCAGGGTTCATCCCCTCTTCAAACTGGCTGTGATCGGCCTCGAAAACCATTTCAGCATTGTAAGGACCGTAGGCCTCATCTTCTGGCAAGCGCACCTGTTTGGAATCACCGATCGCCATGCCGACGACGGCCTGGTCGAATCCAGGGATAACCTGGCCGGCACCGACTTCAAATTCGAGCGGTTGGGCTTCGCGTGAGGAATCGAAGACCTCGCCGTCGTCGAACGTGCCAGTATAGTGAACTTTTACCTTGTTACCATTCGCTGCAGTCATTGTATCTCCTAAGCAGGGGGAGCAAAAGAAAAGGCAGCTATTTACGCTGCCAACCATTTAGATTTCCTTGAAACAAGATAGCCACAGGTTGACATTGCTGGAGATAGAAATCAACCCCTGCGGCGAAAATTTCACTTTTCAAAAACCGCCAATTCTTCAATGACGTGTAGACTTGGCTAAACTATCTATTATGTATGAGGTCCCTCCGCAACTGCCAATACGCAACTGGCCATTGACCCGCTGGTTGGGACGGCTGCTTTTAAATGTGCTCGGCTGGCGCATTGAAGGACCGCTTCCCGACTTGTCTAAGGCGGTCATCGCAATTGCCCCGCACACCTCGAACTGGGACTTTATCATCGGGATGGCGGCTGTTTGGGCGCTTGACTTGCGCGCCAACTGGCTGGGTAAACAAAGCCTGTTTACAGGATTTGGTGGCTCTCTCCTGCTCAAGCTGGGAGGGATTCCTGTCGATCGCAGCCACCCTGAAGGACTTCTCGACCAGGTCGTTTTAGCCTACCAGCGTCAATCGCAGCTGCTTCTAGGACTTACTCCGGAGGGCACTCGCAAAGCGGTCACCCCCTGGAAAACCGGCTGTTGCCGAATCGCCCATGCAGCACAAATTCCGCTGGTACCGGTGGCCCTGGACTATTCACAAAAGCAGATCAGGGTTCTTCCGCACTGGATCCCGGACCAGGATCTGGCCAAGAATATGCTCCGTCTGAGTCAGCAGTACACGGCGACGATGGCGAAAAATCCGGCTCATTTCCTTGCTGACACTCCATGGCATCCGGGGTTGAGAAGAACCAGAAAGTGATATCAGTCGGCATTGTTTCTGGATTGGGGAAGCAATGCTGAATTCAGGGGTCCGCTTGCAGCGATTGCTCCTGCTGGCGACGCTGCTGGTTACTTGCCAGATGAGCCAAACGGGTCGGCTCCGGCAAGCGATACCCCTTACCGCAGGCCAGGACCAGTTCGGCGGTCTGCTCGACATTGATCAGATGTCCGGGAGAAACATAGAGCGGCTTCACCCGATCACGGGTGCGCAGCACCAGGCCGATTTTTTCCCCCTGGGGAGAGTAGAGCGGTTGCTGTTCGCCCCGCTTCTGGTCGACAGGATCATGGCTGCCGAAAAGACGGCTTTTAGCACAACCGATAGTCGGCAACCCAAGCCACAACCCGAGATGGCTTGCCAGCCCGATGCCTCGCGGATGGGCGATCCCCTGGCCATCCGCCAGGATCAACTCGGGGACCACCGGTAACTGCCGGAAAGCCTGAAGAATCACCGGCAGCTCGCGAAAAGAAAGTAACCCTGGAAGATACGAAAAATTACTTATCGCGCTGGCAGTTGCCGTCACCACAGGTTGCAGTTCGGGAAAGCTGAGTACCACTACGGCAGCATGAAACTGATTGCTCTGCCAGCGACAGGAAACATCGACCCCGGCGATCAGCCGCAAGCGGGGCAATTGTCGTACCTGCAGACAGACCTGACCGGCCAGCTGGCGCTGCAGCTCCACAGCCGCCTGGCGGTCGAGATCCCAGCGATGCAATTCAGCAAATTCCATTATATACTCCAGGTTCAACAGACCAGCAGACTTCGGCTATAGTTGACAGTATCTACGGGAGGAGAAGAACATGACTGCACAGATTGAAATCATTCAGGATGATATCACCTGCTTGCAGGTGGATGCGATTGTCAATGCTGCCAACCAGCGATTGTTGGGGGGTGGCGGAGTTGATGGGGCGATCCACCAAGCCGCCGGGCCGCAACTGCTGGCAGAGTGTCGCAGCCTGAACGGCTGTGCGACGGGGGAGGCCAAAATGACCGAGGGCTACCAGTTGCCAGCAGCAAAAATCATCCACACGGTCGGCCCGGTCTGGCAGGGCGGTGAGCAGGGTGAGGCAGAGCTGCTGGTTAATTGCTACCGTAACAGTCTG
Source organism: uncultured Desulfuromonadales bacterium (assembly GCA_947259685.1). The sequence continues at coordinate 12,997 of CAMYNC010000069.1, forward strand.
CACCTGGCCAGCGAGGCCGGCCTGAAATCACTCGCCTTCCCCTCAATCAGCACGGGAGTCTACGGCTATCCAATCAAGCAGGCCTGCCGGATCGCCCTGAGGGAAACCCTGGCCTTCTTACAACAACCAACCAGCCTGACGCAGATCATTTTCTGCTGTTTTTCACTCGCCGACCGGGATTGCTACCTGGCCACGCTGGCCGAACTCAAGCCAGCGGGTTAAAAGGCCCTATGGTTGAAAATGATTTTGGAACACTTTGGCTGTTATCAGGCTTGCCAACGGATGACCAGCTTTTTCCTCGGCCGGATAGCCAACCGCAATCACCATCGGCACCTCCAGCCCGGCGGGCAAATTGACCAGCTGCCGGACGTATTCCGAAGCGCTTTGCGACTCATTATGGTCTCGCAACCGCAGCTGTGCCCAGCAACTCTTCAACCCCAACTCTTCGGCAGTCAGCTGAAGGATAATCGCCGCAATCGAACAATCCTCAACCCAGACATCAGAAATCTGCGGATCGGCGGCAATCACAATCGCCAGTGGCGCGCTGCTGAAAAATGAGGTTCCGTGGGATTTTGCGCTCGCCAACTGCTGCAGAGTGGCTTTTTCATCGACCAGTACAAACTTCCAGGGCTGGCGGTTGCGCGACGTCGGTGAGCGCAGCAACGCTTCTACGAGCGCGCTGACCTTTTCCGGTTCGACCGCTTGGGAGGTAAATTTGCGAATACTTCTTCGCTCACGCAGTAAATCGAGCATCGCTCCATCTCCTTAAAAACTACCCACAAAAAAGTATAGCCGCGTTACTTCCGGCCGGCCACAGAGCCGTGGACTTGATGAACTCAAATTATTTTCGGTTCAGGCGGTCCATGGCGGCTTTTAAACTGACCCGCAGCCGTTCCAGCACGTCGGCCAGTTTGGCCAGCTCGTCGCGACCACGCACTTCGATCTTCCTCTCAACCTTGCCGTCAGCCAATTCACCGGCAATCCGGGTAAAATGCGTCAGCGGCTGCAAAGTGCGGTTAACAACCAGGAACACCATCAGCAGCGAGATCAGTAGGATTCCAGCCATAATTGCAATCAAAGTGCTTTTCAGCGCAGCCTTGGCAGCTTCAGTCTTTTGCAGGGAAAAGCCGATCCGGAAACCACCCCAATGCTGACCTTTGACATGGATCGGGGTGGAGATATCCCAGATGGTTTCGCCGGTATCCCGATGATAAATCTGCTGAAATGCCGCTTCCGTATTCCGGGCCGCCTTAAGGCCGATCGGATCGTTAAAAATCCGTTTGGTGCGGTTACCCAGCAAATCTTGCTGCTTGTCGCCGCTGATCGGTTGCTGATACCTGGTATTGTGAGTCGGCAGATAACCGTTGCTATCGACCGCCACGGCGTAGACCACCGACTCATCTTTGAGAAACTCATCCTGCAGCGCCAGGATCGCTTTATCCAGATAAGAATCATATTTTGTATGGTACTTTTCCGGTTCGAATCCAGGAATCGGTACATAGTCGGTATCGAAAGCATCGCTCAGGGTAAAGACGCCATTATCGATCGCCTCTTCGAGAAGCTTGCCGATCAGCTTGCCACCGATGATCGATTCAATCTTGCCGCGTTGCAGCAGTTGCTCCTCAAGACTCTGTCCTTGCTGTTTAACAATGTAATAGGTTCCGGCAGCGATCACCACCAAAAGCACCAGGTTAACCAGTACTGCGACTTTGACACTAATCTTATCGAACACGCGCTGTCCTCCTGAATTCAATCAAATTTAGCGATTTCACTCTGGCCGGTAGCCGACCCGGATCGCCCCCCAGTGACGACCCTGAATAAAGATCGGCAGGGACAGATCGCTCATCATCTCCCCCGTATCACGCTGGTACTGCTGCAACAGGTAGGGTTCCAGGTTGCGCGCTGCCGCCAGCCCGGTGCGGTCATTGAAGATCCGCTTGGTCCGGTTCCACCTGGCATCTTCCAGAGCATTCCCTGTCAAGGCTCTGGAAAACCGGGTATTGTGGGTCGGCAGATAGCCGTTCCGGTCGACCGCGACAAAAAAAACCAGGCGGGGATCTCGCTCCAAGCAGTCATCGAGCAGGGGCTGGATCACTTTGTCGGTAAGCTGATCATACTGGGTATGAAATTTTTGTGGGTCGGTCCCCGGGATCGGCAGGTAAAAGGTGTCGAACAGCTGTGGCAGGCTGGTTTGCCCTGAGGAAAGCAGCAGACTGAACCGATGAACCAGCTTATCCCGGCATTCAGTGGCCCAACTCTTGACCTTTCTGTCAAACCAGCCGAGCTTTTCGGCGGCCTGGAGTTGACCGGCCAACAGCAGCAGTAGAGTGGTTGCCAGTAAAAACCTGCGCAGGACGCCCATCAACCTAACTCCCCTTCGCCTCAGCTCCGCTACTGCTGGTCGAAACCCGGCCGAGCAGCCGATAAACCGCCTCAAGCATTTCGGCAACGTAACAATCGCTACGCTGCACAACGCCCAACAGATACTTCCCGATGGGGAAAACATAAAAATTACGTTTTCCCCGCCGGCCAAAGCATAGATATCGACAATAACTGAATCCGGAGGTGTTCATCACCTCAGTCGCCAGGCTGCCACTTAAACCGAGCAGGGTCGCGTAGATTTCGGGGTCATCGAGAGTTTGGCCAAGCAACACCCCGTCATTACGAACCAACAGGCAACCGGCAACCCCATCAATCTGGCTGACCTTGGTAACAAACGCCTTTGCACTAGCCATCGCTTCAGCTCTCTTCGAAAGCCCGCAGATCAGGGGCGATCAGGCTACGGTAATGGGTAATTTTATCTTCATCGGCGATTTCTGTTTCGATCAGTTTAAGCAGCGATGCCAGGGCCCTGGCATCAGCAACACCTTGTTGTTGCCAACTTTCGAGGGTTTCATCAAAGATAAAACCAGCCATGGGACCAAGGACTTTGCCCAATTTTTTTTTCATTTCCGCCAGCAGATCCAGCAAGCGGCTATCGGGGGCCAGGCCGATGGGCGCAGAGGTTGTCGTCTCAGCTCCGGCAGTTACCGGCCCAGCAGCAGTTGTCGCAATATTATAATTACCCCCCTTAACTTCCTCCTGCAGCAAATTGAACGACATGGTCAGCAGGTTGTGATTGAAAGAGGGATCACAGATGGCGAAAATCAAGAGATTGTCATGCAACTCACGCACGACCACGACCGATTCATCATAGTGCAGGCTGAGGTCGGTCAGATCGTCGAAACTCATCCGCCCGGCAGAGTGCAACTTGAATAGCTGTTTGCCAATCGCAGCCAGCCGCTCCGGCTTGAAAAATTTCGGTAAATTGCTACCTTGCAAGCCCTTTTGGGCGCTATAGAGGCAGGCCCCGACCACGCCCGGAATGGTTTTGACTTCATCGATTAACTGATTCATCCCTCTTTCCTTCCTGCGACAATCCCGGCATGCAACATCAGTGCTGGAAAAAACGCTTGATTTCCCGTGCCACCGGTTGCGGCTGAGCCCCAGGTTTTAGCTTGGCCAACACCTGATAACCATGACTGGAGAGCAGCAGATAACCGACCCGGCTAGAGGTGTTGATGGCCATGAAACTGAACGAGCCAAAGCTGAACTGACTTTCCAGCACGCCAATCAGATGCTGGTAGATCGCCGGATCAAATTCCTGAATGCAACAACGACCAGGTTTTTTGGCGACAAGAAAACTTTTCTGATCATAGACCGCATATTCCTGGACCGCTTTGTGCTTGTTTAAAATACCGATCAAGCGCTTGCAAGCATCCTCCGCCAGGGTTTCCAGAGGGCCGGCTTGGGTCGCAGCAGGCTCAGCAACAAAACCTTCAACAGCGCCAGTTTCGGGCGGTTCATCGATTTTTTGCGGATCATCCGCCAGGGCGGAGCGCTGCGACTTTTCATCCTTGATCCGAAAGGCTTCGATCAGCAGATGCTCAATAGAAGAGTCGATAACCGGTTCCTGCCGCCGACAGATGCCATCCATCTCAATTTCAGCATTGTCCCAGCTGACGATCTCCAGCGCCGCAGCCTCCCCACCCAGCTCGGCATAAACCGCATCTAGCAATTCCCCGCGCTTGATGTAAAGATAGCCAATCTGCCCGGCGGCAGTTATTTTCAAGGTGCAACTTTTTTGCTCCAGGCGCATCAACTGCAGAAAGGTCGCCAGCGAAATCCCCCGGATGTAGCTTTTCGGACCGGCGTGCAGGCCGATGGAAATCCCTTCCTGCAACACCCCCAGATCGAGGGGTTTTTCCAAAAACTGTATGGTGTTCAACTTAGCCAGCCGGGCTTCGATTTCCGGGGTGCTGAAGGCGGTCATGACAATCACCGGCAACTGCGGCTGGCTGCGACTGGCCCAGGCCAAAAGTTCGAAACCATCCATCTTCGGCAGCCTCAGGTCGGTCACCAGCAGGTCGATCGGCTCTGCCTGAAGAACCTCGACCGCGGCATGGCCATTCTCGGCAGTTAGCACCTGAAACCTATCGTTGTTAATGCTTAACCCGTCTTTCAGCGACAACAGAAAAGATTTTTCATCATCGACTATGAGAACTTTTTTCACTGCCGCCCCGCTTCGACACCGCAAGAGTTCATGGCGTCAACTCCCGCTGCTCTAGCGCAACCGGAAGGCTGATGGTGACCCGGGTTCCCTGTCCTGTCCGGCTGTCGATTTCGATATCACTGTCCATCATGGCGAGCAGCTTACGGCTGATCACCAGGCCGAGACCGTTGCCGTTCGGCTTGTTGGTATTGAACGGCTGAAACAGATGTTGCTGCTGCTCCGGCGAGATACCGCAACCGTTATCGGCGATCGACAGCCACACCAGTTGACCGCGCAATTCGGCACGGATGCGGATCTCCGGTTGTTTTCGTCCCTGTAATGCATCCACTGCATTATTAAAAATATTCAGCAGAGCCTGCTGCAGACAGCGCATATCGATGCGAATCCGGGCAATCTCAAGCGGCGTCTCAAGCAAGATACGGATGCCGTAGGAATCCAGATCCCGCTCGACCAGGGACAGGAATTTCCGCATGAAATCTGCGAGACAGTAATCCTTCAAATCGACATGCTCAAAAATACTGAAGGTCTTTAACGATTTCAGCAGGTATTCCATCCGGCCGATATCGGCCAGCCCCCGATCAACATACTCCTGGATAGTCTCGGGGGGAAAACTGTCCAGATTTTGTTTGAGAACACTCAAGGCCATCTTTAAAGAATTTAGCGGATTGCCGATCTCATGCCGAAATCCGGAAAAAATAAAGCCGATGTTATCCATGGCATTTACCGCCTGGGCAATCGACTCCAAACGACTGGTTTCGGTAATGTCGCGGACAAATACGCAGCGGTAGCGCGAGGCGGTTTTATAGACAGAACAGTCAAGCAAACGATCCTGATGACGAACCTTTTGCGTGACATGGCCGGCATGCTCCAAACGCTTTTCAGTCTCGATATCTTTCAGTAGCAAATCATATAACGCCTGAAAATCATCACAGAGAGCGGCATCGCGCAAAACGGTAAAAAAGATCGGATTGCGGTAATCGATGGCCTGCCGTTCCAGGTCGAGAACTAGAATACCGATATCGATATGTTCGAGAAGCTGGGCGAAGCCCCAAGTAGAGGCTGGCTCGGTCGATTTTTCCGACAGCTGACCATTGCCATGCATTATTGCGGTGCTTAGGGAAAAGCCTTTATCCGCGCGCATTTCCCCCTCAAAGGAATGGAACCGTTCAGACAACTTCAAGATACAACCCTCAGGTGATGCAATAAAAAAAAGCTATTTAGAACAGCATTATAGACAAATGAAAAATAATCAGCAAGCGACGAATAAAATCTATCCGAAGCTTCCTATGATCTCTTTCCAGGCGGCAAAAAAATAAAAACAAAAGGATAGATTAAAAACCAAAAACAATAAAATCAAATAGATCGTATGCAGCCGAGAAGATAAACGAATAAATTGAAACGGCTGACAACACACACTGGATAAATACGAAAAAAACCACCAGCCTGTTATATTTTGATCAAATGAAGGTTTTCCTCAGTGCGGACTGCAGATGTCGACCGAGCGGCCAGCAGTCAATTTTAGCAGCTGAAGATATGTGATCGGGACTGCGGAAAAATCGTTACCAGCTGCCGCATAAACCTGAGGAAAGCGTTGCAGGGATACATCCAACAAGACCGACAACTCAGTCGGCAGCAGAAACGGGCAAACTCCGCCAGGGGCATAACCCGTCAATTGCTCGACCTGCTCGGCTTGCGGCAGCCTAACCTTACCGGAAAGACCGGCGGCCTGCTTCAGGCGCGAACTTTTCACCTTCATATCCCCACAGGTCACCACCGCAACAGCCTGATCACCGACTAGAAACAGGATGGTTTTAGCGATTTCGGCGACACTGCAGCCGACCGCTGCCGCGGCTGCCGTGGCGGTCGGGGTCGGTTCCTGATATTCCCAAACTTCAATGTTATGGGTGGCCAGGTCGTTTTTAACTTCGTCAATCACGGCCACCTCAGCCACCCTGCAGGGCCAGCAACTGCTGCGCCTCCTGCTGCAGTTCGGCATCAAGTCGCGGATCGGCGACGACCTTGCGCAGCAGCGTCAGTCCCTCTTTTTTCCACTTTCGAGCCAGATAAGTCTGCGCGACCCGCAACTGCCAACGGGGGTTATCCGGCTCCTGCCGACAAGCAGCATTGAAGCTATCGAGGACCTTGCCAAGCTCACGCTGTTGACGCAGCCAGAATTCCGCCAACGGCAGGCTGAGCCCGCCACCACATCCGCCGCCCGGGAGCTGACGCAGCACCATTTCTGCTTCATCCAAGGCGCCAGATTGTTCAAACAGACTGGCGGCCAACTGTAAAAAGGCGGGGTCCGCAGCACCGGCGTTTAAAGCTTTGCGGGTCTGCTCTAAAGCAGCATCAGGCTGATGCTGCTGCAAATAAATCATCGTCAGCTGAACATGGCAGAAGTCGGGGTCCTGTCCCTCCCCCAGCATCCGCAACAACAATGCTTCAGCTTGAGCGACCTCTCCCTCAGCCATCAACACCGGCACCAGGGCTTCGCTGGCAAGTAAGAATTCGGGTTTCAGCAGCAGCGCCTTTTCCAGCGCCAAGCGCGCGGCCGGCAGCTCGCCATTGCGAGCCTGGGCGGCACCGAATTCAAACCAATAGAGTTCATCCTGCTCGCTTTCCATCACCTGCGCCCAAAGCGGTAGAGCCGTAGCATCATCGCCATTATGGGAGCACAAAAATGCCTGCAGAAAGGCTTCACTTTTTTGCCGATAACACTCCGCCAGCTCAAGCGGATAAGACGTCAGAATCAAATCGAGCTGGATTTCTGCGTCCGGCAGATCCATAGCTCCAGACGTTAAGCTAACTCCAGACTTTGGTTCACAACCGTTGCACGCACTCGACTCAGCCCCGCCGGTCGCTGGGTCAAGAATTTCCGGTTCAACAGCTGCCGTTGTTGCCAACTTAATCTGGGTCCGAAGTTCAGCACTATCAGCCTGCTCCAAGGCCAATTTCAGGTGCTCATCAGCCTGGACTCTATGCCCACTGCGTTGCAATGCCAGGGCCTCATCCAGATTCAGCCGGGCCAGGCCATCTCCGGAAATCCGCTGTAAATCGACAACTTCGGTCGCCTCAGTATCCAGCAATTCCATCGTCAGAAGTTGTTCAGCCTGCAAACGCGCCTCGGCATAGCGTTTCTGTTCCACAAGTTGGCGTAATTGGGAAAGGATCGGCCCGCTTCCGAAAAGTTTTTTCAACAAGATCATAACAGATCCTAAAATGGCGTCAAAGTCGATTTCCGTAGCCGCCAGTTGCTGCACCAGAGCAATTTTCTGCTGGTCATCGGCGCCGATTTTCGCCACATCTTCCATAATCCGGGTATAGACTTCGGCAGAGGTTTGCGTTGAACGCAGGTAGGGGATCTGCGCATCGTCTAGCACCCGCTGAACAATGTCAGCCAGTGGGGCTACCCCGGTAACCACCAGGCCGGCAATTTTGCTCTTGAATTCAGGCAGATGATAAAGGGTGGCGAGCATCACCAGCACCTCGTCACGACTGCTGGTGACAATGACCAGGGTTGAATCGAGCAGCAAGTCGACTACCCGCTGGGTGGATGCAGCTCCCAGTTGCACGTGATGGGCAATACTGCTGGCCTGCTGCTCATCGGCATGCAGCTTCAACTTGAGCAGCTCCGAAAGATATCTCAGCGTCGGGTTGGCCAAAATCGGCGAATAATTGAACCCACCGATAATTTTTATTCCAGTGGCTTTAAACGCCAGGTTCAGATAGTGCAAGCTCACTTCCCGCTTGCTGCGCACCAGTTTGTTCGGCATGATCAGCCGCACCTCGGCACCCGCTTCACGAAACAGCGCCAGGTTCAGATGAATCGCATCGATGGCACTGCCGACCCCGCCTTCTGCGACCATCAACACCGGCGCCGCCAGACGCTTGGCCATGACAGCATTATTCAACCCGACCACCGAGCCGACCCCAGTATGCCCGGCGCCTTCGATAATCAGAAAATCACATTTTTTTTCCAACTCAGCCACTGCCTGGCAGATCTGTTCGAGCAAGCCAGCCGGATCGAGCTTCCCCTCCAGCACCTTGCGGGTGGTTTGTGGATGCACAACCACTGGTGACATGTAGTCCAGATCCCCATCCATATCATAGACATGGGCCATCAGTGCTGCATCGACATCAATATCCCGTCCCTGGTAGCGGGTTAATTTGGGTCCGAACGGTTTGATGAAGCCGACCCGCTGGTATTTTTTTCGGGCCAGGTGCAGCAGCGACAGACTGGTAGTGGTTTTTCCACAGTTCTGCCCGGTTGCTGCAATGAAAATCTTCTTGCACATGAACCAGCTCCTGAGAATAACGAAGGAAGGAGGATGACAACCGCTGAGCGGCAGTGGCGAAAATACCATGCCTGCCGATGGCCAGCAAGCGCTATCCGGCTATGGCAAAAACCCCGGGCCAGGCGATCAGCCAACAAACAGCGGGATCAGGAGAGAAACAGATTACGTTCCTGAATAAATTCGGGATGAAACTTTTCCAGCAGTTCATCGACCAGGAACATGTTCGCCTCCAGCGCCAGCGCGCCCTTGTTTTTGGTCAAATCGATCTCCTCGGTCGGCGCGGTCAAGCCGATTCCATATTGCCGACAGAAGTCACTGGCCAGTGAGACGATTGCGCAGAGAGTGAAAACCTCCTCATTTTCCCCGCGCAGACGTTCAAAATCATGGTGATAGAGGGTGGTTTCGACAATGGTTTTCGGATAATTCCAGTGGTCGAGCAGGGCGGCGCCGACCCATTCGTGAGAATAGGCGAACAGGGCGCTCTCAACATCGCGTAAATTCCCCTTGCCTTCATCGACTAAACGCATGACTTCCTTGTAAAGATCCTTGTCACGGTTGATCATCAGCACCTTGCCGATATGATGCTGCAGCCCTGCCAAATAGGCTTCACTCTTGTCGATCTCGGTCAAGCGGTCGGCGATCATGCGGCTGGCCACGGCGCAGCCGATAGAATTTTCCCACATCCGCCGCTCAAGCAGGCCATAGGTTTTATGCGCAGCGCGCAGACTGCATTCCATCGCCAGGTTTTTCAGGACATTTTCGCCGATGATGATAATCGCTCTTTCCACCGTATTGACCTGCCGCTGCTGTTCATAAAATGCCGAATTGGCCATCCGCAACAAGCGCCCGGAAATGACGGGATCAAGCGACACGGCATTGGCCAGTTCCTTGATCTTCAGGTCCGGTTTGCGCAGCAGTTCGAGCAGCTTGGTTGCCACCAGCGGAGAAGGGGGCAACTCCCCCAGCGTCTCGATAATCGTTTCAAAGTCCCTGAATGTCGCCATTTGCCTACCCTGCGCTCTCCTGGTGAGGGTCGGGCGAGATTGATGCCGCAAGGGCACGTAATTCTTGCCCAAAGGTTAAAATATCCTCCTCGCGACTTTGCCAAGAACACATGAAACGGGCATGTCCTGAGCCGATAAAGGTATAAAAATGCCAGCCTGCGGCATGCAGAGCGTCGATCAAAGTCTCCGGCAGCTGCACGAACACCCCGTTGGCCTGCACCGGATGCACCAGTTTAACCGCTGGCACGCTCTGTAACTGCTCTGCCAGCAAATCTGCGCAACGATTGGCGTGCGCAGCATTGTGCAACAAACCACCCTGCTCCAGCATACCCACCCAAGGTGCCGCCAGATAACGCATTTTCGAAGCCAGCTGCCCAGCCTGTTTGCAACGATAATCAAATTCTTCGGCCAGGGACTTATCAAAAAAGACCACCGCTTCACCGACCGCCATGCCGTTTTTGGTGCCGCCAAAGGTCAGCACATCCACCCCGGCCTGCCAGGTCAGCTCTTTGGCGCTGACCTTGAGGGCTGCTAAGGCGTTGGCAAACCGGGCACCATCCATGTGCAGCTTCAGCTGATGCTGCCGAGCCAGCTCTCCGACCGCCTGCAATTCGGCGCTGGAATAGACCGTCCCCAACTCGGTCGCCTGAGTAATGCTCAGGACTTTCGGCTTGGGATAATGAATATCTTTACGCCGCTCGATGGTATGGGCAACGGCGTCAAGATCAACCTTGCCGTGCTCACCACCGACCAGCAGAATTTTGGTGCCGTTGGAGAAAAATTCGCTGGCCCCGCATTCGTCGGTTTCCACATGGGCTGTCTCATGACAGATGATGCTGTGGTAAGAACGGCAGAGTGCCGCCAGCGCCAGGGAATTGGCAGCGGTGCCGTTAAAAACGAAAAACACCTGGCAGTCGGTTTCGAAAAACTCGCGCACCGCATCACAGGCTCGAGCCGTCCAGCGGTCATCGCCGTAGGAGTTGACATAGCCAGCATTGGCTTCAGCCATCGCCTGCCAGGCTTCCGGGCAGATGCCACTGTAGTTATCGCTAGCGAACATGTTTTTATCCATCGCAACCACTCCCATTAGGACAGCATAATAAGCCAGTATAGTAAAGCCGCCGGCAAGTCGCTACAAGAAAAAGAGCGGACTCCGTTTATTGGTCCGCTCCCAGTGCTGCTCAGCTATTTGAAAATCGGCTCAGTGCCCGGCAAAACCCAACTCAACAAGCACACAAGTGCCATCGGCGATGAGATTAATCCCCTGCTCTGCACAATAGCTGACCGCCGCCGCACTTTGCGCCCCCGGCTGCATCCAGATATTCTTGATCCCTTTTACAACCGCCTGCCGGACAACTTTTTCGGTGACCTGGGGTGGAGTGATAACGGAAATACTCTCAACCTCCGGCGGCAGATCGGACACCGAAGCAACGCAGCTGAGCCCTTCGATTTCCGTTTGTGCCGGATGCACCGGAATCACCGGCCGCTGATGCTGTTGATA